>NZ_JAXBME010000002.1:0-300000 GCF_033963835.1 Cytobacillus sp. IB215665 | reverse complement strand
AGTACCTTTCCTAAAATTAGAGCTGCTAGGATGGGGTTATATTCCTCTGCCAACGGTGTTTAAGATGGGATTATGCCTTTGTACAAAAAATAATAATTAATAGAAAGAAAATGCCGATCTAAACATAAGATTTTAAGAAAACAGGCTACAACCCAACAACATAATAACTTAATCTCACATAAAATAATCTATAACTACTAGCACAATGAAACATATGAAAGGAGAATGACATTGAATCACCAAAACTCACTTAGTCAAATGCTTTCTAACAGTCAATGGTTCCAAAATCCATTTACTTCAATCATGCATTCAAACAAAGGGTTAGATAATTATTTGTCAACGATGCTGCACTCACCAAATTCGTTAAAAGGCTTAATGAATCCAAAAGATTTCCAAAAGTCATTGAGTAGTGTTCAACAATGGTTTAAAACTGCCGAATCTGTAGCCCCAACGTTAAAGGAACTGTCCCCTATCGCAAATAAAATCCCGTCTATGTTTAATATGTTTAACGAACCAGCAAACCAGACCAAAAATTCTATACGTCAGAGAGATCTACCAAGAATAACGAAATCCCCGCCTGCTGATCGTAGTGGAGCATCAAAACCAAAGCTCTATATTTAGCTCATAACTTTAATTCTTATCTCCACTTCGCTATAATAAAGAGAAATAAGAAAAGCATAACAACTTTTACCTCTCACAGCTAATGTGAGACATTTCATGGATGCTTGATTAGTCCATGAAGAAAGCTTTCTTATTTTTCTAAGCTCTTTTCGTAAATTTTATTGGTATTTTCACAAACCACTACATCATATGACGGCTTTCTGTCACTGTCTTCGTTTTATAGAAGGTACTACGAAATCCTAGGCTGATTATGTGTTTGTTTCATCATACGATTAATATCAATTAATGCGAAAAAAGCTTTTTATATCAGCCGATGAACAAATGATTGTTAGGCATTTGCTAATATAGATAAAAAATTCTCATTTAGGGATAAATGGAGGAGATTCGAATGGAAGTAGTCAAAATTACTCCTAGAGGTTATTGTTATGGTGTTGTAGATGCCATGGTAATTGCTAGAAATGCAGCTCTAGATAAAACTTTACCAAGGCCAATATACATTTTAGGAATGATTGTTCATAATAAACATGTAACTGATGCATTTGAAGAAGACGGGATCATCACATTAGATGGAGAAAACAGACTTGATATTTTAAGCAAAGTAGATAAGGGTACAGTTATCTTTACCGCTCATGGCGTTTCACCTGAAGTAATAAAACTTGCAAAAGAAAAGGGGCTTGTGACAATTGATGCAACATGCCCAGACGTAACAAAAACTCACGACTTAATAAGAGCTAAAGAAAGTGAAGGCTATGACATCATCTATATAGGGAAGAAAGGACATCCTGAACCCGAAGGAGCTATTGGAGTTGCTCCTCAAGCTGTTCACCTCGTAGCGAACGAAGAAGATGTACAAAACCTTTCCTTAAATAACGAAAAAATTATTGTCACAAACCAAACGACGATGAGTCAATGGGATGTTGGCCATATTATGGAGCAAGTAAAGGAAAAATATCCACAGGTAGAATTTCACAAAGAAATTTGTTTAGCTACACAGGTTCGACAAGAAGCAGTTGCGGATCAAGCAGGACATGCAGATGTTACTATCGTTGTAGGTGATCCAAAAAGTAACAATTCCAATAGGCTAGCACAGGTTTCCATGGAAATAGCAGGAACAAAAGCTTACCGTGTTGCGGATGTGACTGACATAAATATTGATTGGATTAAAGATGCGAACAAAGTAGCAGTTACAGCAGGTGCATCGACACCAACACCTATAACTAAAGAAGTGATTGCATTTTTAGAAAACTTTAATAACTCAGATGAATCAACATGGACAAGAGAAAGAAAAGTGCCATTGCACAAAATATTACCTAAGGTAAAAACTCCAAAAAGTTAAAAACGTTCATTTTTTATAACCGAGGAATATAATAAAGGACTAAATAAACTACTATTTAGTCCCTTTTTATGTAACCTCTGTACTTTTCTTCATCCCTATGTATCACTATTATTGGACACTACACTTTTTTACATAAATGTAAAAGGATCTGTATTTATTTCAGAAGCAACAATATTCACTTTAAAGTTTTTCGATGCAACTTGCTTACGCATCATTTCTACAACACCCTTTTTCATCACTTTTTCGACGTTATGACCTGGATCCACAATATTTAACCCAGCCTGCATTGCATCATGGGCAACATGATAATATATATCACCAGATACATACACATCTGCACCTCTCATCTTTGCTTGGCTAATATACTTATTACCGTCTCCTCCTAAGACAGCAACTTTCTTAACCTTGTCTTGTAAATTACCTACTACTCTTAAACCTTCCACATCTAATTTGCTTTTTACAAAAGCAGCAAAATCTCCAAGTGTGAGTTCACTTTGTAAGTAACCGATCCTACCTAACCCTTTCATTTCTCCCTTATTATCAAGTGGATAAATGTCATAAGCTACTTCTTCATAAGGGTGTGCTTTTAACATTGCAGATAATACTTTTTTTTCTAGGTTTTCTGGGAAAACCGTTTCTATCCTCTGTTCTTTTACTGTTTCCAATTTTCCAGGTGTTCCTATATAGGGGTTAGCTTTGTCCTTAGGTAGAAATGTGCCTACACCTTCTGAACTGAAGGTACAGTGGCTATAGTTACCGATAAATCCAGCCCCTGCATTGCCGATTGCTTCTTTAATTTGATTAGCATGAGCCTCTGGGACAGTTACTACTAGTTTTTTTAAATTCAACTCAAAAGTAGGAACTAATACTTCTACTTTTGTAAGCTCAAGTGCTTTAGCTAATAAATCATTCACCCCACCTTGTGCAACATCTAAATTTGTGTGAGCAGCATAGATTGTTATATTATTTTTTATACATTTTTCGATGATCCTTCCATCAGGTCGATCAGTAACGATATTTTTTAATGGTCTAAAAATAAGTGGGTGGTGAGCAATAATTAAATCAACACTATTTTCTATCGCTTCATCAATAACTGTTTCTAAAACATCTAATGCAACCATTACATGGCGAATAGGCTTATTTAGTGTTCCTATTTGAAGCCCAATTTTGTCACCCTCCATTGCCAGATGCTTAGGCGAAAACTGCTCAAATAATTGAATAACTTCAAATCCATTTGGTGTTTTCATGTTAAAGCCTCCGTTACTAAAGTAATTTTTTGTTCAAGTTCCTTTTTCTTCGTTAAATTATCATAGGAGTGAGAAGCATTATCTAATTTTGCTAAAATCATTTGCCAATGCTTTAATTCATTTGTCCATTTTCGCTTAAATGAATCATTATTCTCCTTTAATAAAAATGGACCTACGAGTAGACCCTTTTCAATATCTTCTTCATAAGGCTCATATGGTGCTCCTCTTTCAGCTACTAAAATTTCATATATTTTCTCATCTTCCGCTAAAATGGTTTCAGCAATTAACTCCCACCCATTTAAAATAAACCATTGTCTTACATGCTTTGCTCCCACATTAGGTTGAAGAATTAATCTCTTGACCCCAGAGAGCTTTTCTTTACCTGTTTCTAGAATGTCACGGATAAGCAGTCCACCCATTCCTGCAATGGTTATACAATCGACTTCTCCTCGTTCAACTACGGACAAGCCATCACCTTTTCTTACATCTATCACATTATTTAAATGACAAGAGGTCACTTGATCTTTTGCAGATTGAAACGGTCCTTGAGTTATTTCTCCTGCAATTGCAAAAGTTATCTTTTGTTGTAAAAAAGCATAGCAAGGTAAATATGCGTGATCTGATCCAATATCAGCTAGCTTTGATCCCATTGGAATGTACTCTGCTACAGCTTCTAATCTTTTCGACAGCTTTAATTCGTTCATCTTTTCACCACTATCTTTATTTTGTATTCGATTATGAATGATCTAAATGAAAAAGTCCATTACCGAAGTATGGACTTTGTATCATGTATAAGGTTTAGCCTATTTTAATGTTGTTAGCCATTCAGCCATTGCATCCAATTGATCAGCTGGAACTAACCCTCCTGGCATAGTGCCTTTCCCGTTTGCTAAAATATCTTTAATTTGATCCAAATCTAACTTGTCACCAACACCTAGAAGCGCTGGACCAGCTACGCCTTCATAATTTCCTCCATGACAGCCAATACAGCTCCCATTATAAATTTCTTCTGGAGATTGTACGACTTCTTCTTGTGGTTCCTCTTCACCTAGTGCAATCCTTTCAGCGTCTCCTAAACCTTTGAAAGAAAGGAATAACATAAGACCAATACCTAAAACCGCGATTAGTGCATAAGGCACTAGTGGATTTCTGTTCATTTCATTTACCCCCTTATGTAAAAAATGAAGTCAAGTAGTAATTATATTTTACAAACAACTTCTATTTTACTTTAAAATAAATAGAAGGAAAAGTCCTAATTCAAAGTTCTTATACATTTTAAAATTTTATTACGAAAATATACACATATTATTGATTAAAACATAAGGGGTTATACGAGTTAACAACCAATTTGTCTTGCAATGACTAACCTTTGAATTTCTGATGTACCTTCACCAATTTCTAATAGCTTAGCATCCCTCATAAAACGTTCAACTTGATACTCTTTCATGTACCCGTAGCCACCATGAATTTGTACAGCTTGACTAGTAACTTCCATACATATTTCAGAAGCATAAAGTTTACACATAGCAGCCTCTTTCGTAAATGATTTTTTATGGTCTTTCAGCCAGGCGGCTTTGTATACCATATTTCTAGCAAGCTCAATCTTTAAGGCCATATCAGCAAGCTTAAATTGAATGGCCGACAATTTTGAGATGGGTTTACCGAACTGAACTCTTTCATTTGCATATGCATGTGCCTTTTCAAATGCTGCTTGCGCAATTCCTACTGCCATAGCACCAATACCAATTCTTCCTCCATCTAGCGTAATTAAAAACTGTTTTAAGCCATTCCCTCTTGTTCCTAAAATGTTTTCTTTTGGAACCCTAACATTACTTAATACAAGTTCTGTAGTATTTGACGCGTTCAACCCCATTTTTTCATAATTATCAATGATTGAGAAGCCTTCCTTATTTGTTGGAACTATTATGGAACTTATTTCTTTTTCATCCCCACTTCTACTTGTAACTGCAGTTAATGCTAAGAATTTAGCAAAGCTAGCGTTAGTAATAAAACACTTATTACCATTAATCACAAATTCTTCACCATCTTCTACCGCCTCAGTCATTGTTCCACCAGCATCAGATCCAGCATTTGGTTCAGTTAGCCCAAATGCCCCTAACGATTCACCGTTACAAATAGGAGCCAAGTAAAGTTCCTTCTGTTCATCCGAACCAAATAAATTAATAGGTGCCCCACCTAAGGAAATATGTGCAGAATAGGTTATTCCTGTAGAGGCACATGCTTTACTTAATTCCTCAACTACTATTGCAAAACTAATTGTATCTGCACCTGCCCCCCCATATTCTTCTGGGAATGGAAGACCCATTAATCCTAACTTTGCCAATTTGTTAAATATCTCTTGAGGAAACATTTTATTTTTATCACGTTGAATTGCTCCTGGAGCAACTTCCTCCTGAGCAAATTCCTTTATGGTTTTTTTCAAAACTTGTTGTTCCATTGTTAAATCAAAATTCATATATTTTCTCCTCTCAACAAAATGTATACGCTTACATTCCATTATAAGGTTAATTAATGAATTTTCTCAACATTTTAAAATATTTAAAAACTTATTTCTATAACCATTTGCAAAACAACTAACAATTCAGTACAATAAATTACAAGAAATGTTATAAAAAAAATAGTTCACTCCAACTTTTTAGTTGAAGTAAACTATTGTTATGGAAAAAAAATCCAATAAAAGATTATTCTAGAAAATCTTTTAGTCGTTTACTACGACTAGGATGTCTTAATTTACGCAGTGCTTTTGCTTCGATTTGTCGTATACGTTCACGTGTTACTCCAAAAACTTTGCCAACCTCTTCTAGTGTTCGCGTTCTACCATCATCTAAACCAAATCGTAGGCGAAGTACATTTTCTTCACGATCAGTTAACGTATCTAAGACATCTTCTAATTGTTCTTTTAATAATTCATACGCTGCATGTTCAGAAGGTGATGTAGCATCTTGGTCTTCGATAAAATCGCCTAGGTGCGAATCATCTTCTTCCCCAATCGGTGTTTCAAGAGATACAGGCTCTTGAGCAATTTTTTGGATTTCCCTAACTTTATCTGGTGTTAAGTCCATATCTTCAGCAATTTCTTCTGGAGTAGGTTCTCGACCTAAATCTTGTAATAATTGTCTTTGAACACGAATTAATTTATTTATCGTTTCGACCATATGAACAGGAATACGTATTGTTCTCGCTTGATCTGCAATAGCACGAGTAATTGCTTGACGAATCCACCAGGTTGCATACGTACTAAATTTATATCCTTTTTCATAGTCAAATTTTTCAACCGCTTTGATCAAACCCATGTTGCCTTCTTGAATCAAGTCAAGAAACAACATACCACGACCAACATAACGCTTTGCAATACTTACAACTAATCGTAGGTTTGCCTCTGCTAGACGACGTTTTGCTTCTTCATCACCTTGTTCAATGCGTTTAGCTAGAGATATTTCATCTTTAGCAGATAACAAATCAACACGTCCAATTTCTTTTAAATACATCCGAACTGGATCATTAATTTTTACTCCTGGAGGTACACTTAGGTCATTAAGGTCAAATTCTTCTTCTTTCGCTAGATCTTGGATGTTGGGGTCTTTATCTTCATCACCGTCACCAATTAATTCTACACCTTGTTCACCTAAAAATTCATAATATTCATCCATTTGGTCTGATTCAATTTCAAATCCAGACATACGTTCGGCGATCTCTTCATAAGTAAGTACCCCGCGTTTCTTCCCTATCTCTGTTAATTGTTCTTTTATTTGGTCAAGTGTTAATTCAGTATCAATATCTTTAGAACGAGCTGACTTTTCAGCCATCTGTCCCCCTCCTTCCAAGCTTATCACGAGGAACTAGTTATACAATAAGTCCCTATTTAAGAGATCTTGATATTTGTATAATTTCGTTCGCAATGGTTGCAGCCTTCACAAAATCTTTTTGCTGTTCGGCATTTTGTTTTTCTAACTCTTTTTCCTTTAGTTTCAAAAGTTTTGGATATGTTAATACATGGTTTATATAATCAGTAAGCTCTTGCTCTGATACATCATCATTAATAGCCAACATTGCAATTTCTGATACTGTTTTTTGAAGGTTTCCATTTTGGACACGTTGGATGAACGAGCTAACGTCAGCGTCATTTCCTTCCTCATAAAATGCATACAGATAAGTAATTATTGCCCTATGTTCCTCAATGTTAAAGTCGCCTTGTATTGTTTGTTGAACTTTAAAAGCAATGTCCTTATTACGAAGCATATGTGCAATTAGGAAACGTTCTGCATTTTGAAATGCAGGTAATAGTTTTGTCTGAGTATGAGTTCTAAATGATATTTTATTACTATTCCATGTATGGTTATCCTTTTTACGATGTCCCTGTTTTTGAAGTTGACTTAATTGTTGCTGCAATGCGTCTAATGATATAGAAAACTCACTAGATAGCTGCCTTATATAGTGGTCACGTTCAACCGCCTTATCTACAATGCTTATTTCCTTAAGTACTTCATCTATATAACGCATGCGCTCCCCTTCATCTTGAAGGTTTTTGCCTCTTCTTAAATATTGCATTTTAAATGACATTAACGAAACACTTGCCCCTATTACATCGGTATTAAATTTTTCTGATCCATATTTTTGAATGTAGTCATCAGGGTCAAAGCCTTCAGGCATTTGCGCAATCTTCACAAAGCATCCTTCATCAGATAATAGCTTTGAAGCACGAAAGGATGCTTCGATTCCTGCATTATCAGAATCATAACAAATCGTAATTGATTCAACATTTCTTCTTATTATCCTTGCTTGCTCATCAGTTAAAGATGTTCCCATCGTTGCAATTGAATGTTCAATTCCACACTTATTTGCAGCTATTACATCTCCAAACCCTTCAAAAAGAATAACATGCTGTTGCTTTCTTATATGCAACCTTGATTGATGAAAGTTATACAATAGTTTTCTTTTGTTAAAAATAGAGCTTTCTGGACTATTTAAATACTTTGGTTTTTCATTTCCAAGCACCCTTCCAGAGAATGCTACTACACGCCCCTGGTGATCATATATCGGAAACATAATACGGTTACGGAACCTGTCATAAAATGAACCTTCGGCGTCCTTTTTAACAATTAATCCTGCTTTTTCTAATAGTATGGCGGAAAATCCTCTTTTCATCAGAAACTTTGAAATGAAATCCCAAGAATCTAGGGCATACCCAATCTCAAATTTTTCTATCATCTCTTTCGTAATGCCTCGATTAAGCAAATAATCCAAGGCGTCTTGACCTTCTTTTGTATTAACAAGTAAATGATGATAGAATTTTTTCAATAAGTCATGCGCTTCAAGCATTTTAGAGCTCTCATTAGATTTTGCCACTTCAATAGGAGCAGTTGTGTATTTGGTTACATCAACATCTACCTTTGCTGCAAGCCGTTCTGCTGCCTCTACAAAGGAAAGACCTTCAAGTTCCATTAAAAAAGAAAAAGCATTTCCTCCAGCTCCGCATCCAAAACAATGGTAAATTTGCTTTTCTGGAGAGACCGAAAAAGAAGGCGATTTTTCTCCATGGAATGGGCAAAGTCCGAAATAGTTTCTCCCTTGCTTCTTCAATTGTACATATTCACTTATTAAATCAACGATGTCTGTTGAGTGATGTAATTGTTGGATAACTTCTTCGGGAATTCGATTTCCCATAACTAACATCTCCGTGTGATAAAGTTATTCTCTATTTATGATTTAATTCCTGCAAGTTTCGACAAAATTTTTTTAAAAGATTTGATAAAATAGTTACGATCATTTGATGAAAACGCTTTTGGACCTTTTGTGTGGTGTCCGGCTCTCCGTTCTTTTGCTGAAATATACCGAAGCTGTAGCATTAAATCCATGTTGTTTTCATGAAAGATTTTTCCACGTGGAGATATGACAACTACACCTTTCGGAAGTAGAATACTCGCCAATCCATGATCTTGTGTAACGACAACATCATTTGCACATACTTTGTTCATGATATGTAAATCCACTGCCTCTTTATCTGAATCAACAAAGACCCACTTAGCTCCAAGGTCAGTTTCTGAGACATGTGCATACGATGCGATAAAGGTTACTTCTGCGACATAATTTTTTGCAACTTCAACAATTTCTGATTTTACTGGACAAGAATCAGCATCTACAAAGATCCTTACAACTTTTTTACTATATCTCTCTATTCTACATCACTCCGAGGATTCCTTCTTTTCATAGATACTCCTTATCATAAATACAAAAGTAACAAATTTGTTACTTTTTCTTTGTCGAATTATTTTTAAGTTTACCCCTTGACAACTTACAATAAATAGTTTATTCGTAATAACCAAACTCTAAACCTTTTTTATCACAATTTTTTATTATAATATAAAGTTCAATGATTGGCTATACAAATAAAGCAAATATAAATCAAGTTTAAGCATGAAAAAAATAACAATAAACTTTATTGCTACTTTCGTCTTGATTGTTGTTTTCATATTAAAACTAAACACATATTCAATAACACTTAGTGGCCTTTTCATCTTTAAAAACAGTTAGCACATAAAGTGTGGCATCTTTTCTGTTCTACAACGATGACAAACATATAAAACCACATGTTGCGATTCAATAAAGTTTGCGAAAAGACCATATATATGAATTCACCAACCCCCTGGGTTGAATATACTAAAGCACATATCACTGAAAAGTGTATGCGCTAAATTGTACGATTATTATAGATGTTTAAAATTGTATTTGCGGTTTCCTCTACCGCTTTATTCGTTACATCAATAACATCACAACCAATGTTGGTAATAATATTATCGAAATAGCATAACTCTTCATTTATTCTATCTATATTTGCGTAAATCGCTTTATCATTCAGCCCCAGAGACTTCAAACGCTCTTTTCTTATATAGTTTAACTTTTCAGAGCTTATTTTTAACCCAAAGCATTTATTAGCAGGTACTTGAAATAGTTCGTCAGGAGGGTCAACTTCAGGTACGATTGGTACATTTGCCACCTTTAAACGTTTATGAGCTAAATATTGTGATAATGGAGTTTTGGAAGTGCGTGACACACCAACTAAGACAATATCAGCTCTTAAAATGCCTCGAGGGTCCCTTCCATCATCATACTTTACAGCAAACTCAATAGCTTCAACTTTCTTAAAGTACTCATCATCTAGCTTTCTAACCATACCTGGTTCTTGGCGAGGTTTCGTATCATAAGCAATTTGCATTTTATCTATAAGTGGACCAATAATATCATAAATTACAACACCTTCACGCGCTGCTTCTTCAATCAAAAACGTACGCATTTCTGGAATAACTAACGTATAAGCAATAATTGCATTATTCATTTTTGCTAGTGAAAGTACTTCGGTAAGAGTAGACGTATCCTCAACATATGGCACTCGCTTAATTTCAATGTTCGTGTTGCTAAACTGGCATATAGCCGCTTTTACAACAAGTTCTGCTGTTTCTCCTACAGAATCAGATACTACATATATTTGTGGGTTATTCATCCTATTCCCCCATTTCAGTATATTAATAGACTTACAAATTGTTTATATTAATTCATCTTCCTCTATTGCTACAAGTACCTTTGTCATATTTGTTTTCGTAATTCTACCGATTACTTCATACCCTTTGTCTGTTTCTTTTATGACTGGTAATGCATCAATTTGCTTTTCAATTAATATTCTAGCAACATCTATCATTAAGTCATCTCTTTTACACATCGTTATATTCGGCATTCTTGTCATAATAATATTAACAGGAATTGTTGTCAACTCTTGTTTACCGATACTAGCTCTAAGTAAATCCTTCCTTGATAAAACACCAACGAGTGAAGTGTTATCATCTACTACGAACAGTGTACCAACATCTTCTAAAAACATTGTACAAATAGCATCATACACCGACACACCTTCATTAACTACAACAGGAATTGATTGGTAATCCTTAACTAAGATTTTCTTTATTTTATCGCTCAACAGCTGTGAACCAGTCTTTCCTGTATAAAAATAGCCAACACGAGGTCTTGCTTCTAAGTAACCAGCCATTGTTAATATAGCTAAGTCAGGCCGTAATGTCGCTCTTGTTAAATTTAATTGGTCTGCAATATGTTCACCGGTGATAGGTCCATTATCCTTAACAATTCGTAGTATTTGCTCCTGTCGTTTACTTAATTCGATTGTAATCACCACCTTTAATTTTAGCAATCGCGATATATACTCCTATGTAGTTTGTTACTACAAGATATTATATACTAAGTTGGTAGCTTTGAAAAAACCTACTGTATGTTTTAATACAATAGGCTGATGTTAAATACATTATAGTTTATTTTTCAAGTTGTCTAATTGATTTAAAAATCTTTTTGATTTTAACGCTAGCCCTGAGTATTCATCATAGTATGCAGCTATGATCGTATTTAATTGTTGCTTAGTTTCAGTTTTAACAGAAATCCTGCCTAATCTACTTAGATCATAATAGTAAAAAAGTCGTAATAATCTTACCGTAGCCTGCGATACCTTCAAATGATGAACATCTTTTCCATAACACCTATGACAGATTAAACCACCTTCTTTTATAGAAAAAGCAAACTGCCCTTCACTATTATGGCAAATGGCACAATGATCTAACACCGGATGTAACCCTAATACTTGTAAAATTTTCATTTCGTAAATGAAGGTTAATATTTCTAAATCTTCTCCCTCATTCATATAGTTGAGAGTTTGATAAAGTAATTCAAATAAAAAAGGGTTTGCTTTTAGATCTTCCGTACTTTTATCAGTCAGCTCTACAATATATGACGCATATGCAGTACGAAATATGTCTTCACGAATAGCTCGTAATGATGAGCTTGCTTCTCCTTGTTGAAGGTTGCCTAGACCACTTCCTTTTTGTATTAAGAAATGGCCATAAGTAAATAATTGAGTAATTGAGGCTAGACGACTATTAGGCTTCTTTGCTCCTCTAGCCATTACTCCAATTTTACCTGCTTCCCTAGTAAATAGAGTAACAATTTTGTTTGTTTCACCATATTCATTTGTTCGAATAACAATTCCTTCATACTTTTGTAACAAGTTTTGTCCACCACCAAAAAATCAGGCAGATCACGACATTGGAAAATCTAGTTTTGCTAGGTCATTCTCTTTGTCTTCGGGTCCTCCATCGTTTTCCTTCTCTAATTCCTTAAAA
The DNA here is from genome assembly GCF_033963835.1 of Cytobacillus sp. IB215665. Classification (NCBI taxonomy): domain Bacteria; kingdom Bacillati; phylum Bacillota; class Bacilli; order Caryophanales; family Bacillaceae; genus Cytobacillus; species Cytobacillus sp. IB215665. Next base: position 287,599 of record NZ_JAXBME010000002.1, on the reverse strand, counting down.
AGAAGGTACGTATCAATGTTACCTGTTTGACTAAATATACTCCAGGTAAAATCTAACATAAGAATCCCACCTTTCTGATGATACACGCTAGCATATAACTTCCAATCCCTATGTTTAGGGTGAGCACTCCTGCCAATATCATGTTACACAAATTTTGTTAAAAGGTGTTTCTCAAACGTCTACCCCTATATTTTATGGGAAAAAGTCCAGGATGACAACTTGTCCAAATCGAAATCATTAATAATCTTCTTCATTAAAACCAAAGTCTCGAATGTGTGTCAATTTGTTGCGCCAATCTTTTTGAACTTTAACCCAGAGCTCTAAAAACACTTTCGTGCCTAATAATGTTTCAATGTCATGTCTTGCCCTTTTTCCAATTTCTTTTAGCATCTTTCCTTGCTTTCCAATGACTATCCCTTTTTGAGAACTTCTTTCCACTATTATCGTTGCACTAATATAAATGGCATTATTGTTCTCTCTTCGCTGAATACCGTCTATTACTACTGCAATGGAATGTGGAATCTCTTCTCTTGTTAAATGTAGTGCCTTTTCTCTAATTAACTCAGCAATAATAAATCTTTCAGGATGATCTGTTACCTGATCTTCTGGATAATACTGAGGCCCTTCAGGTAAATGTTTTTTAATTTGATCTAGCAGAGTTTCGACGTTACTACCTTGTAAGGCAGAAATTGGAACAATTTCTTTAAATGAATATTTCGTTTCATATTGCTTAATTAACGGCAACAAGTCATCAGGATGGATTTCATCTATTTTGTTTACAACAAGGAAGACTGGCGTATTCACCAATTGTAATCTTTCAATAATATATTCATCACCACGACCAATTCCTTCAACAGCGTTTACCATAAATAGGACGATATCAACTTCTCTTAAAGTATCCTGCGCTACCTTCATCATGAAATCGCCAAGCTTATGTTTCGGTTTATGTATTCCTGGTGTATCAATAAAAATAATTTGACTGTGATCTTCCGTATAAACCCCTTGGATTTTATTACGTGTCGTCTGAGGTTTATCACTCATAATTGCAATCTTCTGACCAATTACTTGATTTATAAAAGTTGATTTTCCAACATTCGGCCTACCAATGATTGATACAAAGCCTGAATGATATTTTGTAGTATTCATCAAAATCCTCCAAGATGTCATAAAATAGTAAGAAACATACAAAACGATAACCCCGAGTGCATCAAATGTGACTCGAGGGGATAGAGTTCGAAATGCGCAAGCGCCGCTTATAAAAATAATATAAGTTTTGGCAGAAAAATAAGTATTCCAATCATAACGGAAATAATCGCAAAAAGCAAAACTGCTCCAGCTGAAATATCCTTGGCAAGTTTAGCTAATGGATGGTAATCATTCGTAATTAAGTCAACTGTTCTTTCAATTGCTGTATTTACCATTTCCAGACTCAACATTATGCCTATCGTAATGATTATTGCTACCCATTCAATTGGAGAAAGTCCAACAAATAATCCTAAAAACAACACAATAATTGCGATATTAATATGAATTTTAAAATTTCTTTCCTTACTAGCTACATGTCTAATACCATTTATCGCAAACAACAAACTGTTTCTAAATTTATTGTTATTTCTATCTCGATAGCCCATATTGTTCAAGTATTTCCTTTTGTTTAGTAAACATAATTACTTCTTCTTCTTCAGTCTCGTGATCATAGCCAAGCAAATGCAATAATCCGTGAACTGATAAAAAAGCGAGCTCCCTCTCAAATGAATGTCCATATTCCTCAGCCTGTTCTTTTGCTTTGGTCGTTGAAATGATAATATCTCCTAGCACCACAGGAAGTTCTATACCTGTAATTTCGATTTCATCCTCCCCCATTTCTTCCATAGCAAATGAAATAACGTCAGTCGGTTGATCTTTATTTCTATACTCTCTATTAATTTCTTGTATGCGCTTATTACTAACAAATGTAATTGATAATTCTGCTCCGTCATCAATATTTTCTCTTGTTGCTACAAATTGTAAGATGTCTTCCACCAAGTTTTGATGTCCGTCTCTCACCTTTTTTGTTTCATCAATAAAATCGATAATTAAACTCATGCCTCTTTCACCTTCTGTCTCGTTGCTTCTGGATATTCAATTCTTGAGTGGAATATCCCTTTTAAAGTTTCACATAGAGATGATGAAACAACATCAAGCTCTTTCAAAGTTAAATCGCAACTGTTCAGCTGCCCATCTTGTAATCGATCTGCAATGATATTCTTAATAAGCTTTTGAATTTCTGCTGAACTTGGATTTGTCAGCGAGCGTACTGCTGCTTCTACACTATCTGCAATTCCTATAATGGCAGCTTCCTTCGTTTGTGGCTTTGGCCCTGGATAGCGAAACTCTTCTTCTGATATAGGAATTTCAGATTGCTGTTGAGCTTTATGATAAAAATACTTTATTAATGATGTTCCATGATGCTGTGCTGCTATATCCACAATTTCAGTAGGTAACTTGTGTTTCCTTAACATTTCTGCCCCTTCTGTTGCATGTGCAATGATTATATTTTTACTCAGCTGCGGGGCAATATTGTTATGAGGGTTTTCGATATTCATTTGATTTTCAATAAAAAACTGAGGTCTTTTCGTCTTTCCTATGTCATGGTAATATGAACCGACTCTAGCTAATAAACCATTTGCACCAATCGCTTCACATGCAGCCTCAGATAGATTTGCAACCATTACACTATGATGATATGTCCCTGGAGTTTCCACTAGTATTTTCCTTAACAAAGGATGGTTTGGATTTGACAGCTCTATAAGTTTTATCGTCGAAAGTATGCCAAAACCTGCTTCTAAAAATGGCATAATCCCGATTGTGAGAACAGCTGCTGAGAGACCTGAAAATATCGCCATTGCTACGTAAATTCCTATTTCCAATAAAGAATATTGTCCGTTTTTCAGTAACATGATTGATGTAATTACAATAATATTAATTACCGAAATGAATAGACCAGATTGAAGAATTTTTGCACGACGGTTAATTCGATCTAAGAAAAACACACCTACTAAGCCACTACATAAAAAGTAAACACCAATCGAAAAGTTAAAAGAACCAATAACTCCTTCGTTAAACATAATACTACCGCACACAGCAAATATCGTACTAGTTAATACCGCTAAGCGATCATTTATCAACACCTTGATTAACAAAGGGCCTACAGCAATTGGAGTTAAATAACCAATATCTGACCATCCAAACTGATGTAGTAAACTAGTTCCTTTCATTAACAAAATCGTTATAGTGAATATGATTGTATATAACAATAAGTCCACATTCTTATTTGACCTTTTACTTTCATCTCTAAAGAAATGATATGCAACTGCTGCTAACATCAAACCAATCATTAAGCCAAGCCCTATAAAAGGCTGAAAAGAACGTTTATTTTGTACTAAATCAATTACTTCAAGCTTTCTAATGATATCTTGAGTTATCAGCTCTCCTTCCTCTACAATAATTTGACCTTGTATAATCATCACGGGCTCCACTGCATTTCTTGCCTGTTCCCGCTTTTCCTCGGTAGCTTCAACATCATAAATCATGTTAGGAATAATGACGAATTTCACTAACTTGGATATAGTATTTCTTAACGAAGATTTAACATTAAGGTACTGTAATTCATTCTCTGCTTGTCTTTTTGCACTCTCTATTTCATTAGTACGGAGCTCTTCACTCATAATATTTTGCACTACTGTAATAGCTTTCTCTTGAGCATTTGTTAATTGCTCAGGTGTAGCTTGAAATAGGACCTCGATCTCCTGATCTGAAAACAGATTGACTATATCTTCTGGCATCTTTGTTTTGAGCAACTCTATTTTTTCTTCATCAGTCGGTTCTAAGCGTTGTGGCTCTAATTCAACTTCTTCATTTTCTATGCCTTCTTCGTTTTCAATAACCGCTCTAATATTTGCATATTTTTCGTTTAATTCGCCATTGACTTCATCAATCCAAGAAAAAAAGTCAGAAATTACATCTACGCTATTTTCTTCATATTCTTTTTTTTGTAAGAATACATCCTGTACCTCTCCAGCAGCTTCCTTTCTTTTTCGCTCAGTCATTTCTTTATCTTCTATCGTTTTCGGGGAGTATATCGTTTGTTCTGCATCACTGTGTAATTGGATATTGTACTTCTTTGGCTCTACGTTACTATATAAAGCTAAAAATATAACCGCTGCTATAACAACATAAAAACCGATATGAACAAACTTATATTCTTTCAGCAATGTTAGAAGTTTTTTCATATATTCGATTAATTTCATGAATTCTGCTCCCCTCCTTTGTTAGAAAAGCTGCTTTTGCCGCAATGTTATTTTTCTTACTAGGGTCTTTTCGTAAACTCTGTTGCTATAGTTCCTAAACTAGAAGATAGAGATGACGTTTTAATATACAGTCATCGTTAGTAGAAAAGATGGCACGAAATCTAGCTGTATACGTGTTTATGTTTTTATACGTAAAACAAAAATCTTTGCGAAAACAGCATCATACTAAGGCTTAACACGATTCAACTAGCGTCCCTTACCTTCTTATCCTTAACTGAACGATGAAAACCTGATATCGCTGTTGTATGTCTTATTTAGAATAATAATGTTACTGAACAACCATTTTCACATCATTCATTGCAAGTAAAATAAAGCATAGAATATATATAGGAAATTGACCCATACATTCATTTGCAAGGGTCAAGAGCTTTATAAATTGGCTTTGTCGTATGCTGTAATAATTCTACTCACTAAAGGGTGTCGTACTACATCTGATTGTTCTAGAAAAACAAAAGAAACCCCTTTAATATTCTCCAAAATTTCCTTTGCAATGGCCAAACCTGATGTTACTCCTTTAGGTAAATCTACTTGAGAAATATCTCCAGTAATCACCATTTTTGAATCGAAGCCTAATCTAGTTAAAAACATTTTCATTTGAGCAGGTGTTGTATTTTGAGCTTCGTCCAATATAATAAATGCATCGTCTAATGTTCTACCTCTCATATATGCTAACGGGGCGATTTCTATAATCCCTCTCTCAATTAATCTAACGGTATGTTCAACTCCTAAAACATCATGGAGAGCATCATACAATGGTCTCAAATATGGATCTACCTTCTCTTGTAAATCTCCAGGTAGAAATCCAAGATTCTCCCCTGCTTCTACAGCAGGTCGAGTAAGTATGATTCTTTTGACATGTCCATTTTTTAATGCGTTCACTGCCATGATTACTGCTAAATACGTTTTCCCTGTCCCTGCTGGTCCAATACCAAACACCATATCATTATTCTTAATTGATGAGATATAGTGACGCTGTCCGAGAGTTTTCACGCGAATTGATTTGCCTTTTACTGTTACAGCAATTTCCTCTTTAAAAAGTTCATCAAAATATTCTAGCGTGCCTTTTTTACTTAGTTGAATGGCATATAAAACATCTCGTTCACCAATTTGAATACCATTTCTAATTAGCTTCAATAACTGTGTTAGAATCTCATCCGCTTGTTTTACATTCTCATTGTCACCAGATACACTTACTGTTTCACCACGAGTTACAATCGTTACTTGCAGTTCTTCTTCAATACGCTTTAAGTTAGTATCATGAATACCAAATAATGAAATGGCTTCATTTGCGTTTTTTACTTGTTGTTTTATCGTTACTAACGCTTCTGACATTATTTAATCTCCTTGAATGATTGGCTTCTCAATTGCGATATTTTCTATTACTGTGTAAATAATTTCTACCTTTAATTTACCATTCTCATTCGTTTCGTGCAAAACTTTTTCTTCTTTTATAGTTGCATCTTCGTCAAGTTTAGTTTGCAATTCTGTTCGTGCAGATTCAATTGCCAGTTCTTTTGCTTCCTTCACTGAATAGACTCTTTCAACTGTCTCTGTTTCCCTTATCACATTTTTCATATATGATACTGGCAGCTTCCAATTTAATAAATGAAGATCTTTTGTTGTTTCGTATGTTTCATAATTCCGATAGTCATTTTTAGCAAATCCCCAAAATGGAAGGGTTATACCCCCAAATGATATTAGATGTTTTGACTTTGAATTACCAGTAAGTACATGTATTGTTTGGGATAACGGTGTTTTCACTGTTGCCCGATACCAAGTTTCACCATATACCTTTCCACGTGCAGCGACTATTTGAGTATTATCTTCTTTTCCGATCATTCCACTTACTAGTAATTCTCCTTTATTGACATGTTGATTGATTTCAACAATAGCCTGACCTTCTTCTACAAACATCTTAGTAATTACTGATTCTTTTTTTGCTACTAAGTGTTGAGGACCAATTTGTTCTGGTTCTTCTGGTTCTTCCTTTTCAACTACTTGAAAATGATATGTAGTACCCCTTAGTTCTACACCAATCCAAGTAATTGAATCAATATTGTTTGTTAACTGCTGTTGAATAACATCGACATCTTCAAGGAGAAATTGTAATTTCCCTTTTTTAACACCCATTTCATCTAAATGTTGATAAATTTGATGCTCAGTTTGAGGTTGAGCGCCATCAATTTCAATCTGCCAGACGATATTCGATAACAGAATCATAATGACAAAAAAAAGTAATAGTCCAAGTAAAAAACCACTATTTGTAAGTACTTTTTTTATTAGGAAAGGTAGTCCAACTTTTTGGATAAAAAAAAGCTTACAGTCAAATGTTCTTACAACTCGTCTTACCTTACTAACATCTTTCAGTAACATAAAAAAAGTAACTGACTCTGTTCCCTGTCTCTTGACATTCCATATATTTATATCATTTTGAATACATTGATTTATAAATCTTTCAATACCTTTGCCTTTAGCATTTACTTGAATAACACCAGTCATAAAGTTCAACCACTGATTTTTCATTTTTTCCCCCTTAATTAATCATTAATATATGTAACTTGTTCAATTTTCCCTTCCAATAAGAGCTCCTCTGGTTGTATCATTTTAATTACAAAGGACTCTCCTTTTACGAGCAGTTGACCTTGCTTTAACAATAATCGCAGTTCATCATCAGAAAATGAAAGCAATCCCCGGTGGTTTTCAATATAAATGTGTAATTGTCCAATCATTGTTATGCGGGGAAGATCCATCGTCACATCTGCGGGTAGTTCTAGTTTATTTGTAAGCCAATTTCTCATTTGATGCCGCAATTTCTTCATAATAAAAGAACCCCCTTTCAACTCATGTTTATGAGTTAAAAGGGGGTTCTATCACTATAATTTCTTATCTAGATTGACCCATTTTCGACTGTGAACGGTGTGAAATTGGCTGATATGGTTTTTTCCCTCGCGGAGGTCCAAGAATTTCGCTAAAAATTACTCCTTGCACAACACTTTTTTTCGTTATCAACAGCTGATTTTCCTTCTTCACCTGTTTCACGCTTTTCCTCTGTATTGGTTCAGTTTTTTCTATTGATTGATTGTTTCGTTCCCTAACAACTTCTTTTAATTGATGATATAAATCTACTTTTGACTCAGCAACTTCATTTTCGCGTTCCACAGTACTTGCTTGAGGATTATGCATGTCTTCCACTTCATTAAAAATAACAGGCTTTGGTTCATTTGTTGATGAAGTTCTTTTTGAATTAGAAGCCCCTGATGAAAAACCTTTAAATATTCTAGAAAACACACCAAACAAAATCACTAATAAAACTATATTTGATATGAAGAAATCTATAATTTGCTCCATTAGGAGTCACCCCCATCATGAACGCTACGATTGTTCATCTTCATCTTGATCGTCAGTAAGCTTTCCTATAGAGTCTCTCATATTTGTATCAGCATCTATATTTTTTAGACTCATGTAATCCATGACTCCAAGCTTACCTGTCCGTAATGCATCTGCCATAGCGAGAGGAACCTCGGCTTCGGCTTCAACAACTTTAGCTTGCATTTCTTGAACACGAGCCGTCATCTCTTGCTCCTTGGCAACAGCCATAGCTCTTCGTTCTTCCGCCTTAGCTTGGGCAATATTTTTATCTGCTTCAGCTTGATCTATTTGCAACTCTGCCCCAATATTTTTACCGATATCAATATCGGCAATATCAATCGACAAGATTTCAAATGCAGTTCCTGAATCTAGACCTTTCGCTAACACTGTTTGAGAAATTAAATCTGGGTTTTCTAAAACTTTTTTATGATTACCTGACGAACCGATTGTACTTACAATCCCTTCACCTACACGGGCTATAACTGTATCTTCTCCAGCACCACCGACTAAGCGATCAATGTTTGCACGCACTGTAATACGTGCTTTCGCTTTTACTTCGATGCCATCCATCGCAACACCCGCAATAAATGGTGTTTCAATTACTTTAGGGTTAACACTCATTTGAACTGCTTCTAATACGTCACGACCAGCTAGATCTATCGCAGCACAACGTTCAAATGACAGCTCTATATTCGCACGCTGTGCGGCAATAAGAGCGTTCACAACTCTATCTACGTTACCTCCTGCTAAATAGTGGCTCTCCAATTGATTTGTACTAACATTTAAGCCAGCCTTTACTGCTTTAATTAATGGATTGATGACCCTTGACGGGATAACTCGACGTAACCTCATTCCGATTAAAGTGAAAATACTTACTCTTACACCTGCAGCTAGAGCAGATATCCAGAGCATAATTGGAACAAACGTAAATAATACGGCTAAAACAATTATGACAAGTGCTACAGCTAACAATACTAAAATAGTTCCAGCATCAAATTGCATAAACATATTCCTCCTTGATATATTATCGTTCTTATTACTTTATACAACATTTTATAATTGCATTCTATACTATTTCTCTAACTACAATACGAGCTCCTTCTGTTTTAATCACTTTAATTTTTTTATTATTATCGATATAACCACCTTCAGTGACAACATCTAGGCGTTCATTATCAATCACAACAGTTCCCGAAGGACGGAGTACAGTAGTTGTATAACCTTCTTTTCCAATCAAATCATTTCTATTCTTATTCGTTATATAGCCTTCATCACTATTTGTAGAATCCCTTAGGATAATTCTGTTAAAAATACGTATTTTTTTGCCAAACACCTTAAATAATAGAATTGAGGCTAATATTGTAACAAAAATCGCAATTAGTAACGATACCGCCATGTGTCCAACGTCGTCCGTCGCTAAAAATAAGCTAGTAAGAATTGATCCAAAACCAATCATCCCTAATATTCCCCCCGGGACAAAAAATTCTAAAATAATAAGCACAACGCCAGCAAAAAAGAAGATAATTGCTTCCATTCCTGCAAGGCCTGCTACAAAATGGCCGTAGAAAAACAATAATAAACTCGACGCCCCCATTAAGCCCGGTACACCAAATCCCGGTGAGTATAACTCAACTAACAAGCCAATGCTGCCGATTGATAGTAAGATTGGGACAACAACCGGATTAGTTATAAATCTCGCGATATTTTCTGCCAAACTGACTTTTGTTTCCACAATCTCTGGATTGTCAAAACCAAATATTTGCGTTAGCTCTGAGCGATTATTTACGATTCCTTCAGCATACTTCACTTCATAGGCTTGATCAGCTGTTAAAGTTAACAGCTTTCCTTTCTCTGCATTATACTCTGGGAGATCAACCTCTTTATCAGCCATAGCGATCGCGTATATAGGGTCACGACTGTTCAAAGCCGCAGCTCCTTCCATCGATGTATTCCATGATGATTGAGCCTTTTCGTCTGCTGCATTACCATCACTTGTTATGACCGCTGCAGCCCCCATAGAGGCAGTTGGACTCATATAAATTTCATCTGCATTCAATGCAATATATGCACCTGCTGATAGAGCATGAATATTTACATATGCCACAATCGGAACATCTGTAGAACTAATTCGTTTTCCAATTTTTCCAGCAGCATCCACCGCCCCACCAGGGGTATTTATTTCTAATATGATTAAATCTGCCCCAGCTTCCTCTGCTTCAGAAATTGAACGATCAATGAATGCATATAAACCTTTCTCTACAGTGTCTTCCACAGGGATAACATAGACCAGTTCCCCACTAGTGGAGCCTTTCATAGGGATAAAAGATAGAATAACTGCTGTAAATAACATCATAACAAAGAATGGTAAACGTATTCTTCTCATTTTATAGACCCTCCTTTCTAATTTTAGCCTATTTAATTTTGAAATTACTTATGTATTCTTATACGTTTACGATATAAAAAAGTTTCAGTAATGGAAAAGAATTTAAAAAACAGCACCTACCATCGGGTGCTGTTTTATTAAGAAAGAAATTGTTGTACAACATTATTCACAAGTGAACCATCGGCCTTACCTTTGACCTTTGGCATCAACGCGCCCATTACTTTACCCATGTCAGCTTTGGAAGAAGCATTCACTGCAGCAATGGTTTCTTTCACTATTTCTTTAATTTCATCTTCTGAAAGTTGCTTTGGCATATAAATTTCTAATAATGAAATTTCATCTTTCAGTTTATCTACCAGGTCCGAACGACCAGCTTTATCAAATTCTTGGAGGGAGTCTTTACGTTGTTTTAATTCGCGAGAAAGTACAGTTAACTCCTCGTCTTCAGATAGTTGGCTACTACCTAGTTTAATCGCTTCATTTTGAAGTGAAGACTTAACCATCCTAATGACGGAAAGTTTTTCTTTTTCTTTATTTTTCATCGCTTGCTTCATATCAGTATTTAAACGTTCAAGAAGACCCATAACTACACCCTCTTTTAGAATTTACGCTTTCTAGCGGCTTCAGACTTCTTCTTACGTTTTACGCTTGGCTTTTCATAGAATTCACGCTTTCTTGCTTCCTGTAACGTACCTGTTTTAGAAACCGAACGTTTGAAACGACGAAGAGCATCTTCAAGCGATTCGTTTTTACGAACGACAGTTTTTGACATTCTATTTCCCTCCCTCCGAAAACAACCACTCACAATCTAAACAACATGTAATTAAACATGTACTTTGCAATTATAGTATAATCGGTATTAAAGGTCAACCAAAATTGGTGTCATGTAATGTTACCCTTGTCCATACAATGTGATAGGAGAGGTGATTTACATGGCAATGGCAAAAATCATTTCATTATTTGCTGTTTATTTATCAATATTTCTATTTGGAATGACTGTGATGCGGATAGGTTTATTTAATATTTCACACGAAAAGATGAAACATGTTATCAAAAGACTTACAATAAATCCGTTTAGCGGTTTTCTTGTCGGGATTGTTGTTACTGCATTATTGCAAAGTAGTTCTGCAGTTATGATCATAACAATCGGCTTAGTAGCAACTGGCTACATAAATTTTAAACAGTCTATCGGAATTATCCTAGGAACAAATATCGGAACAACATTTACTACAGAATTCATAACCATTGATTTAGAAGCAGCAATTTTGCCACTCATTATTTTAGGATTTTTATTTTTATTTACAAACAATATTAAGCTATTTAGTACAGGAGCCATTGCATTTGGATTAGGCTGCTTATTCGTCGCAATGAATGGCTTTGAGCAATTAGCGGAGCCCCTATCTCTCATACCTTCTGTACATTCTTTTTTAGAGATCACAAATAAGAGTGGTATTTTTGGCGTAGGTTTAGGGACGTTTTTGACAGCAATTATTCAATCTAGTACTGCCACAACAGGGATTGTTATGGGCTTTATGAATGAAAATGTCTTAAGTTTACAGGCCGGAATCGCCATTATATTAGGGTCAAATATCGGGACATGTATAACTGCATTTTTAGCTAGTATCGGTGCTAGTCATGAGGCAAAGTTAACTGCATATGCACATATTTGGTTGAATGTATTAGGTGTAGCCATTTTCTACCCTTTTATAAAAAGCCTAGGTACAATAGCTGAACTCCTCACGACTATTCCTGATGTTCAGTTGGCTCATGTTAGCGTTATTTTTAATGTTATTTGCTCTCTTATTGCCCTGCCACTTACTGGCCTAATTGCTTCATTTATTATTCGAATCCATAGCACAAAAAAAATAGCTTAATGACCATAACTAAAGTTTACTTTTATTGCAGTTTGTTTCCATCATATGGCACAGTTACAACTGAATTCGCAATCAAGCTGCATAATTAACAAAACCGTGCACACTTGATCAGCGTCATCAAAGGTTAAAGTTAATGACAATGAAGGACATATTATGATGGCGCTGTGCTAGACAATTAAAAAAAGCTGTATTCACATTAAATGTTTTTTTCGTACAAAAGAATAAAAACGGATGCAACTATAGTTTCATGGCATCTTTGCTGATCTTTAAAATGCTGATTAGCTTAATCACAATATTAACAAAAGAATGGGCCTAAACAAAAAAAGTCCAGCATAACCTGGACTTTTAAGAAGAAAGCTTGATATTGTTAATAACATTGTCGTCTTCTATTACTTTAACGAATTGACCTTCATTATAAGGATAACCCGCTTTAGTAATTTTCACTTTGACTATTTTGCCAATCATTTCATCATTCGCAGGCAAAATTACTTTTAGATAATTATCTGTATAGCCCACATATAATTCACCACTAGGATCATCCTTTAACCGCTCTTCAGGAATAACCTCAAGTACTTCTCCTTCAAAATCAGAAGCATACTCTTTTGCCAATTGATCTGATAAAGCTATTAATTGATGAACTCTTTCATTTTTTACTTGTTCGTTCACTTGGTCATCCATACGAGCTGCTGGTGTTCCAGTTCGCTTGGAATATGGAAAAACATGAAGTTCTGAGAAACGATGTTCTTTTACAAAATTATATGTCTCCATAAATTCTTCAGATGTTTCTCCTGGGAATCCTACAATCACATCTGATGTAATTGCAAGACCTGGAAGGGCTTCTTTAAGTTTTGTTAACCTTTCCCCAAAATGCTCCATCGTATATTTTCTACGCATACGTTTTAAGACAGTATCAGAACCTGATTGTAATGGAACGTGCAGGTGACGAACTATTTTATCTGATTTATTTAAAACCTCTATCACTTCGTCCGTAATTTGGCTTGCTTCAATCGAGGAGATTCGAATACGCTTTAAGCCTATTACTTGTTCATCAAGCTCACGTAAAAGCATTGCTAAATTATAATCTTTCATATCTTCGCCGTATCCACCCGTATGAATACCTGTTAATACAATCTCTTTATATCCAGCATCAACGAGCTGCTGTGCCTGTTTAATTACTTCCTGTGGATTTCGTGAACGCATGAGTCCACGTGCCCAAGGAATGATACAAAATGTACAAAAATTATTACAACCTTCTTGTATTTTTAAAGATGCTCTAGTCCGATCGGTAAATGTTGGAACTTCCAGCTCTTCATAAGTACGGGCTTTCATAATGTTTCCAACACCATTAATCGGTTGACGTTCAGCTTGATATTGTTCAATATAATCCAGCATTTTTATACGATCCTGTGTCCCGACAACAATATCGACTCCAGGAATAGCCATAACTTCTGCTGGAGAGGTTTGCGCATAACAACCCGTTACACATATGACCGCATCTGGATTTCTTCTAACAGCACGACGAATCACCTGTCTGCTTTTTTTATCACCTGTATTTGTTACAGTACAAGTATTTATTACATAAACATCAGCAGTCTGTTCGTATTCAATACGCTCATAGCCTGCTTCTTTAAATAATTGCCAAATAGCTTCTGTTTCATAATGGTTAACTTTACAACCAAGAGTGTGAAACGCAACTGAAGGCATCTTCATCACCTCGATAGTTCAAAATGATAAGAAACAGCAGATAATAAATATATCGGGGCCGTTTCTGTACGTAAAATTCTTGGACCAAGGCCACAAGATTTAAAACCATGGGAACGTAATTCTTCTACTTCTTTTTCTGAAAGTCCACCTTCTGGACCAAATACTACTAACAGAGACTGATTAGCAACCATTTTACTTAAGGTGGCAGCAAGTACCGATTGTTCTCCTATTTTTGCTTCTTCCTCATATGCAATCAGCTTGAAATCAAAATTAGCACTATTTTCAAGTAACTTCTTTAAGGTCATTGGATGGTCTATATCTGGAATTTTATTTCGATGAGACTGCTCCGCCGCTTCTTTAGCAATTTTCTGCCAGCGCTTAATTTTTTTTAAGCCTTTTATTTCATCCCATTTCACGATTGAACGAGCAGCATTAAAAGGGATAAACGAATTGGCACCTAATTCAGTTCCCTTTTGAATCACTAATTCAAGCTTATCCCCTTTAGGCAACCCACTCGCTATTGTCACTTTAATAGGTAGTTCATTTGAGCTCTCTACCCATTCTACAATATTTGTTAATACTTCTTCATTGGTAATTTCCACTATTTCACATCGTGCAGTCCTTTGTCCAACAATTACGTATATACTTTCTCCTACATTCATCCTCAGCACACGGGTAATATGATGATGATCATCATTAGTTATTATTATTTGGTCATTTTGCTCGTACTTATTGTCATCTATGAAATAGCGTTGCATATTGAACACCTTCTATCTACAAAAGGGTAGTTAATTTACTATTACAGGGGCTTTTTAACAATCATAGCAGCCCAGTCTTCCATCGTTATTGTTTCTTCAATAACAAATCCAATATTTTGCAATGTCTCTTTCACCAAAGCTTTTTTTGTATTAATAATACCTGAAGTAATAAACATGCCACCTGGTTTTAAAAGGCGATAAGCATCATCAACAAACCTAAGTATAATTTCAGCTAATATGTTTGCAACAATGATGTCTACTTTGGTTTCAATTCCATCTAATAAGTTGTTTTGCTCAACTATGACATTATCACTTACTTTATTCAATTTCGTGTTGATTCTTGCACTTGTAACTGCTACTTCATCTAAATCATAAGCGAACACTTTGTCAGCACCTAGTAAAGCTGCTGCTATACTTAGTACTCCAGAACCTGTACCAACATCAAGTATTTTGTCATCTTGCTTTACTGTTCGCTCAAGTGCTTGAATACACATGACAGTTGTAGGATGTGTCCCAGTCCCAAATGCCATGCCAGGGTCAAGCTCAATAATTAGCTCATCACTACTCACTGGAGTATACGTTTCCCAAGTTGGTACAATCGTGAACTTCTCAGAAATTTTAACAGGATTATAATACTTTTTCCAAGCAGTTGCCCACTCTTCTTCATTTACTTCGCTAATTGTAATTCTGTTACTTCCTATATCAATATCGTATATTAATAACGTATTAATAGCTTCTTTTATTTCTTCTACTGTTTCCCCTAAAAAGCTGTTAACAGGTAAATATGCCTTAATGACTACACCTTCTTCAGGATAATCATTAGGGTTGAGTTGGTAGATTTCACCGTATGCAGTTTCTCTTTCCTTTGTTAAATCGTGTAGATCTTCTATAACTACACCACCTGCACCTGCTTCATGTAAAATGTTAGAAATAGGTTCGACAGCTTCCTGTGTCGTATGAATAGAAATTTCAGACCATTTCATATCTACCAACTCCATTAATAATTATTTAGACTCTTCGTAATCTTCGATGTTATTTGTTACTTTTTAGTTGAGTACTTACTCTTTATAGGAACGTTAATTAAGTAAGTTATATTATCATAACAAAAGATTCATTTACAATCATGAAATGAATCATAATTCCAGTGTTGAATACCTTTTGATGATATTTAGTTCCCTGAAATCTTACTCTTAATAGATAATTTAACAGTTATAATTAAAGTCTAGGTCAAATTTTCAGCTTGTAAACATATTAATCAGGTGAGGTAAAAACCCACCTGATTAATATGTTTAATTTGAATCGTGGGTTAATCCCCCTTAAATGCTCTCTTAACTTTTGCAAAAAAGCTGTCATCATGTTCATCAGGAGCTTCCTGATTCCCAAGCTCATTAAACTCTCTTAACAATTGCTTTTGTTTTTCAGTAAGCTTCGTTGGTGTAATAACTCTTACTTGAATATGCTGGTCACCTTGACCGTACCCACGAACATTTGGTACACCTTTACCACGAAGACGGAACTTGGTTCCTGTTTGAGTACCTGCTGGTATTTTCAGCTTAACTTTTCCGTGAAGAGTAGGAACTTCAATTTCGTCACCCAGAGTACTCTGCGCAAATGTAAGCGGCATTTCACAATAAATATCGTCACCTTCACGCTCAAAAAATTCATGCGGTTTCACATGAAAGACAATATAGAGATCGCCTGCTGGACCACCATTTGTACCGGCTTCACCTTGACCTGTTACACGTAGTTGCTGACCATCATCAATACCAGATGGAATTTTCACGTGTATTTTTTTTCTTTTCTTTACTTTCCCAGCTCCATTACAAGTTGAGCATTTTTGGGTTACTTTCTTGCCTGTACCGTCACAATGATGACAAACACGTCTATTAACTATACGGCCAAACGGTGTATTTTGCTCAACACTTAGCTGACCACTACCATTACAATGTTTACACGTTTCAGGTTTCGTTCCTGGTTTTGCTCCCGAACCATGGCATGTTTTACATTCTTCTTCTCTTGGAATTTCAATGTCAGTTTCTTTACCAAAAACTGCTTCTTCGAATTTTAATGTCATTGTATATTGGAGATCTGCCCCTTGTTGGGGAGCATTTGGATCACGACGGCGTCCTCCACCACCAAAGAATGTACTAAAAATATCTTCAAAACCACCGAATCCACCAAAGTCACCACCACCACCAAATCCTTGATTTGGATCTGTATGACCAAATTGATCATAATGGGCACGCTTTTGATCATCACTTAAAGTTTCATATGCTTCTTTTACTTCTTTAAATTTATCTGCAGCGTCTGGTTCTTTATTAATGTCAGGGTGATATTTTTTGGAAAGTTTGCGGTAGGCTTTCTTAATTTCATCTTGTGAAGCACTTTTACTAATCCCTAGCACTTCATAGTAATCTCTTTTACTCATTTAAAAATCCACTCCCGGTTCATTCACATAAAGATAATTCTATCATCTATCATAAGAAAAGCGCAAGCGCTTGTTTATCACCGACAAGCACTGATGTCATTTCAGCTGAAGGCGCTTTTTGCCTTCTAGTGAAATGACGAAGTGACCTCGAGGGGATAGGCGCTGCAGCTAGACAAGCGCAAGCGCCATTTTACATTCAACCGATAATATAGGGAATTAAATATAGTTTTCCTATCCTTATAAAAAAGTCAAAGTCATATTATGACTGACTTTGACTTGGTGAAGCTTATTTATCATCTTTTACTTCTTCAAATTCTGCATCTACTACATCGTCACCTTTAGGACCTTCATTGTTACCAGCTTCAGCACCTTGTTGGGCTTGAGCTTGTTGAGCTGCTTCCTCGTAAAGTTTCATTGATAGCTGTTGAACAATTTCTTGAAGAGCATCTTTCTTAGTACGGATTTCTTCTAGCTCATTACTTTCTATAGCTGCTTTCAGAGCATCCTTCGCTTCGTTTACTTTGTTCACTTCAGCTTCATCAACTTTTCCTTCCAAGTCTTTCAAAGTCTTTTCAGCAGTAAATACTAACTGATCCGCTTCATTACGAAGTTCAACTTCTTCTTTTCGTTGTTTATCTGATTCAGCATTGTCTTCCGCTTCTTTAACCATGCGTTCAATTTCATCATCAGATAACCCTGTTGAAGATTTAATCGTAATCGTTTGTTCCTTATTAGTTCCTAAATCTTTTGCACGCACATTAACGATTCCATTTTTATCGATATCAAATGATACTTCAATTTGTGGTACACCACGTGGTGCTGGTGGAATATCTGTTAATTGGAAGCGACCTAATGTTTTGTTATCTGCTGCCATAGGTCTTTCTCCTTGTAGCACGTGAATATCAACTGCTGGTTGATTATCTGCTGCAGTTGAGAAGACTTGTGACTTACTAGTTGGAATTGTAGTATTACGATCGATTAATTTTGTGAATACTCCACCCATCGTTTCAATACCTAAAGATAACGGTGTAACATCTAATAAAACTACGTCTTTAACATCTCCTGTTAAAACACCACCTTGAATAGCCGCACCAGAAGCAACTACTTCATCAGGGTTAACACCTTTATGAGGCTCTTGTCCTACAGCTTTTTTAAGTGCTTCTTGAACAGCAGGAATACGAGTAGATCCCCCAACTAGGATGACTTTATCTATTTCACTAGCAGATAGACCTGCATCAGACATCGCTTGACGAGTAGGTCCCATTGTACGTTCAACGAGATCTGCGGATAACTCATCAAATTTCGCACGAGTTAAGCTTACCTCTAAATGTAACGGCCCTGCTTCACCAGCAGTAATAAACGGTAATGAAATTTGAGTTTGTGTAACCCCTGATAAATCTTTCTTAGCTTTTTCAGCTGCGTCTTTTAAGCGCTGTAAAGCCATGTTATCTTTTGAAAGGTCAATACCATTTTCTTTTTTAAATTCAGCAACTAAATGGTCAATAACTACTTGGTCGAAGTCATCTCCACCTAGACGATTATCACCTGCTGTAGATCTAACTTCAAATACACCATCACCCAACTCTAGAATAGATACGTCAAATGTACCCCCACCAAGGTCATAGACGAGGATAGTTTGGTCTTCCTCCATTTTATCTAATCCGTAAGCAAGAGCTGCTGCTGTAGGCTCGTTAATAATACGTTCTACTTCTAAACCAGCAATTTTACCTGCATCTTTTGTTGCCTGACGTTCGGCATCGTTGAAGTATGCGGGAACAGTAATAACAGCCTTAGTAACAGGCTCTCCTAAATATTCTTCTGCATATGATTTTAAATGCTGTAAAATAATAGACGATACTTCTTGTGGTGTATACTTTTTACCCTCTACTTCTACCGTGTAATCTGTTCCCATATGACGTTTAATCGAGATGATTGTATTTGGGTTTGTAATAGCTTGACGCTTAGCAACTTCACCAACTTGTCTTTCACCATTTTTAAATGAAACAACTGACGGAGTTGTGCGATTACCCTCTGGATTAGGAATTACCTTTGCTTCTCCACCTTCCATCACAGCAACACATGAGTTAGTCGTCCCTAAATCAATTCCAATAATTTTACTCATTTTCTTCGTTACCTCCTAAAAATTATAAATATGTAATAAATCTTTATTTGCTACCCATTAACTTTTACCATCGATGGTCGAACAACTCGGTCTTTAAGTTTATAACCCTTTTGCAGCTCTTCTACAACAGTATTTGGGTCATACTCAGCATCTTCTACTTGCATCACAGCTTGATGTAGATGCGGATCAAATGACTTTCCAGCAGCTTCAATTACTTCTACACCTTCTTTTTGTAGTGCATCGAATAGCTGACGGTAAACCATTTCCATACCTTGTAGTATAGACTGTGTTTTATCATCATCTGCTTCTACTTGAAGTGCTCTTTCAAAATTATCTAATACTGGTAAAATATCAGACACTAAATTAAAGGCTCTATATTTTTCAGCTGCTTCACGATCAAGACGTGTGCGGCGACGGAAATTATCAAAATCAGCTTGTATCCTAAACGTGCGATTTTCTGCTTCATCAAGCTTTTTCTCTAAATCATTAATACTTGCGTTTACACTTGATTCCTCGCTCGTTTCTTCAGGATTTACATCTGATTGATTGTCATTATTTTGAAGATCAACTTTACTTTCTTCAACTTGGTCAACATTTTCACTTTCATTTATTCCTTTATCTTCAGTTACATTACTATCATTAACCAATGATTTCACCTCCCTTAAAATAAAACAAACCTCACCTAAAACTAATAAAAAGTGGAATACAGGTCTTTATTTTCTATGAAGTGGTCATACGAAATGGATGGGATCATCCTCCCATCCTTATTCAATATTTCCACTGTTAATTATTTTGATACAGCTTAGTCAGTACCTTTGATAAGTCGGTAGAAAGTAATGATAACAAGCTAATCACGCGTGAATATTCCATCCTTGTTGGGCCTAAAATAGCTATAGATCCAAGCTGTTCGCTACCAATGGAGTACGTTGCTGTTATCAAGCTACAATTTTCCATCGCCGACAACTTATTCTCTTTACCGATTTTTATACTTAACCCAACATTATTAGGCCTAATCAAGTCATAAAATTCTTTTTCTTGATCAATCATCGTAAGTAGTGTACGAACTTTATGAATATCGTGAAACTCTGGTTGACTTAGCATATTTGTCTTACCGCTAAAATAAACCTCATTTTCTTTCTTTAATGATAGTGAACTCAAGATTTCATTCAATAATCTGTCATAGCTGTCCACTTCTGTACGTAATAAGTTCGATACTTCCATGACGATTCTATCATGTAACTCAATTAATGGTACACCAACTAATCTCTCGTTTAACAAATTAACCATTTTTTCGATATCACTAGGATCGATAGAACTTGTAAATGATATCGTGCGATTTTCTACATGACCTGTGTCAGTGATGATAATAGCCACAGCAGTCTCACTATTAATCGGAACGATTTGAATACGTTTTAATTTATGTTCAATGACCTTTGGGCCTAAAGCAATCGCTGTATAGTTTGTCATTTCTGACAAAATTTGCGAAGACTTTTTAACGATTTTTTCCAATTCATAAATGTGGTCTGTAAAAATCGATTTCACATTCCCTACGTCTTCCTTGGTTAACAATTGAGGTGACAGTAAATTGTCTACATAATAACGGTAGCCCTTTTCAGATGGAACTCGTCCTGATGAACTGTGTGTTTTTTCAATAAAACCTAACTCTTCAAGATCAGCCATTTCATTTCTAATTGTCGCTGAACTATACATGATTTCGTCTTTTTTCGACAATGTTCTGGAGCCAACTGGTTGGGCAGATTGAATAAAATCATCAACGATAACTTGCAAAATTAATAACTGACGGTCTGTTAGCATCTGTACTCACCTCTGTTAGCAACTGTCATCACCTCTGTTAGCACTCTGTCTATCCGAGTGCTAAATCTAATAATAAATTACCAAAACAAATGCGAGATGTCAATCATTTAGAATACTTATATAAATGCTTGAAACACTTCATTGCCTAATAGCATGCCTCTATGAGTTAATCTAATATAATATTCATCTTCTTCTAACAAACCTTTTCGTTGTTGCTCAATAATTTGACTATGGAACCTATCATGAATATCTTCATTAAATTTATTGAAGAAGGCTCCTTTTGACACCCCTTTTATTTTACGCAACCCGAGAAACATTTCTTCTTCCATTTTTTCCTGTTGCGTTACTTCATGACTCTCTGTCGTACCTTGTCCATGTCTAGCCACTTCTGTAATATATTTATTTAATGGTCCTGCATTGGTTATTCTTTTCCCATCAATATAACTATGAGCACCAGCGCCAAATCCATAGTATTCTTCATTATTCCAATATGTTAGGTTATGCACGCTCTCCATACCAGGCTTAGCAAAATTACTAATTTCATATTGGTTATATCCATGTTTTTTCATTTGTTCTATGACATGCTCAAACATTGTAACTTCCTCTTCTTGAGATGGAAGGTGTAATTTTCCTTTTTTTTGCAAGTTAAAAAAAACAGTTTTTGGTTCAACAATTAAAGAATATGCTGAAAAGTGATCTACATTTAGAGAGAATGCCTCTTGTAAAGTCTCGTCCACTTGAGAAATTGTTTGTCCTGGTAAACTATACATTAAGTCAAGATTAACGTTGTTAAATCCTACCTCTTTAGCCCAATCTACTGATTTAAAAATATCTTCTTTGCGATGCGCTCGTCCGATTTGTTGTAAAATCTTATTATCAAATGACTGCACTCCAAAGCTGATTCTATTTACGCCAGCTTCGTATAACAATTTTATCTTTTCTTTTGTTAATGTTTCACCAGGGTTCGCTTCAAACGTAAATTCTAACTTATCATTCACAGGTTTAATATATCGCTTAATACTTTCAAGTAACCTTTCAAGTTGTTTAATATTTATGGCTGTCGGTGTCCCTCCGCCAACAAATATCGAACGAATATCATTTGAAGGATAGCGCTCAAGAGTTTGATGCATCTCTTCTTCTAACGAATTTAAATATTCATTTACTGGCTGCCCCTTTAAATAAACTTTATTAAAATCGCAATAATGACATATATGTTCACAAAAGGGTATATGAATGTACACTCCAGATGCCACTTCATCACTACCTTTACCTTTTTAAGTTCAGCTAAATAATACGTAAGCTGTCATACAAATCTGTCTGTTAAATTTATCTATTACTAACTTCAACTTGAGTATATAGAAAAGCCGCAGAATTTTCTGCGGCAAGTAACATTATAAAGTACATTTACCTATGTGTTCAAATTTGTAGTAGATTTGTTATTTTTCTTCATCCATCTTTAACACTGCCATAAATGCTTCTTGCGGAACTTCGACAGATCCAACTGACTTCATCCGTTTTTTTCCTTCTTTTTGCTTTTCAAGAAGCTTCCGCTTACGGGATATATCCCCACCGTAACATTTTGCCAATACGTTCTTCCGCATAGCTTTGATAGTGGAACGAGCAACTACTTTAGTACCAATTGTAGCTTGAACAGGTACTTCGAACTGTTGTCTTGGTATTAAATCCTTCAGTTTTTCAACGATAAGCTTCCCACGTTCATATGCAGAATCACGGTGAACAATAAATGATAATGCGTCTACTTGCTCTCCATTTAATAAAATGTCCATCTTTACAAGCTTTGAAGCTTTGTAACCGATAAGCTCATAATCAAACGAAGCATAACCCTTCGTGTTTGATTTTAACTGATCGAAGAAATCGTACACAATTTCTGACAATGGAATTTCATAAATAATACTAACTCGGTTTTCATCTAAATATTGCATATCGATGAAGATGCCGCGCTTATTTTGGCATAGATCCATTACAGCACCTACAAAATCATTAGGAACCATGATTGTTGCCTTAACATATGGTTCTTCCACTCGTTCAATACTTTGTGGATCTGGCATATTGGAAGGATTATCAACTCGCACCTCGGTACCATCTGTTAAATAAACTTGATAAATTACACTCGGTGCTGTTGTAATTAAATCAATACCAAATTCTCGTTCAATTCTCTCTTGAATGATTTCCATATGCAATAGACCTAGAAATCCACAACGGAATCCAAATCCAAGCGCTTGAGAAGTTTCTGGCTCAAATTGCAATGCCGAATCATTAAGCTCCAATTTCTCTAATGCTTCACGAAGGTCATTATATTTCGCAGTATCTATTGGATATAATCCACAAAACACCATTGGATTCAAGCGTCGATAACCTGGAAGCGGTTCTACTGCACTGTTTTTTGCATCAGTAATTGTATCACCTACACGGGTATCACCAACATTTTTAATTGATGCTGTTAAAAAGCCTACGTCTCCAACACTCAGTTCGTCCTGTAACACAGCTTTAGGTGAGAATACTCCTACTTCGTTAACTTCAAACTCTTTTCCAGTTGCCATCATTCTTATTTTTTGACCAGGCTTTACTGTTCCTTCAACGACTCGAATATATGCAATAACTCCTCGATAGGAATCGTATAAAGAATCAAATATGAGAGCCTTAAGCGGTGCTTCTGTATCTCCAGTTGGTGCAGGGACAGTTTGAACAACTTGTTCAAGTATATCTTCAATTCCAATACCAGCTTTAGCAGAAGCTAAAACTGCATCAGAAGCATCCAGACCGATAACATCTTCAATTTCTTGTCTTACCTTTTCAGGGTCGGCACTCGGTAGATCTATTTTATTTATGACTGGGAGTATTTCTAAGTCATTATCCAGTGCTAAATATACATTTGCCAATGTTTGAGCTTCAATACCTTGAGCTGCATCAACTACTAATACTGCACCTTCACATGCAGCTAAGCTTCTAGAGACTTCATAAGTAAAATCAACATGCCCTGGTGTATCAATCAAATGAAAAATATATTCTTCTCCGTCTTGGGCATTATATTTCAATTGAACAGCGTTTAATTTAATTGTAATTCCACGCTCTCGTTCAAGATCCATTGAATCTAACAATTGATCTTTCATCTCACGTTGGGCTAAAGCACCCGTCTTCTCCAATATACGATCTGCTAAGGTTGATTTTCCATGATCAATATGCGCTATTATAGAAAAGTTCCGTATTTTTGATTGCCTATTTACTCTTTCTTTCTTGTTCATTTCAATTCACTCCTACCATTATCGGCACAACATACACTAGCATTGATTATAACAATTGCCAAACATACATTCAACAGGAAAAGCAGAAGCGCATCGTTCATTCCCGACAAGCACTGGAGTCAAATCACATGAAGGTGTTGTTTGCCTTCGGGTGATTTGACGAAGTGACCTCGAGGGAATATGCGCTGGAGCTAGACAACAAGAAAAGCGCAAGGCGACTGTTTATCGGCGACAAGCATAAGGCGAAACGGCTGGAAGGTTGCTTTTTAACCTTCTTGACGGATTGACTTATGACCTCGAGCAGATGGCGCCTGGAGCTAGACAACAGGAAAAGCGCAAGGCGACTGTTTATCGGCGACAAGCATAAGGCGAAACGGCTAGAAGGTTGCTTTTTAACCTTCTTGACGGATTGACTTATGACCTCGAGCCGATGCCGCATGGAGCTAGACAACAGGAAAAGCGCAAGCAGCTTGTTTATCCCCGACAAGCACTGGAACTATTTCAAATGGAGGCGTACTTTGCCTTCAGATGAAATAGTGAAGTGACCTCGAGGGGATAGGTGCTGAAGCTAGACAACAGGAAAAACGCAAGGCGACTGTTTATCGGCGACAAGCATAAGGCGAAACGGCTAGAAGGTTGCTTTTTAACCTTCTTGACGGATTGACTTATGACCTCGAGCCGATGCCTGGAGCTAGACAACAGGAAAAGCGCAAGCAGCTTGTTTATCCCCGACAAGCACTGGAGTCAAATCACATGAAGGCGTTGTTTGCCTTCGGGTGATTTGACGAAGTGACCTCGAGTGAATAAGAAAAGAGCTTAAAGTAATTATTAATCCACGGCATTGAAAAAACCATTCTTAATAGGAAATGGTTTTTTCATTGCGCTTGACATGGAAAACACGGTTAGCCTGATTTACCTTCCATAATTTTCGCAAAGAGAGTATCAATCATTTGTAATATTTTCTGAAATGTATTACTTACCGCTTCCGCAATAGTTTTCCCCATTGATGAAAATAGATTAAAGGCTTTGATTTCTGCTAATTGTTGTTGTTTTTGTTTCAAATCATGACTCGTTGCTTCCAAACCTAGAACACTTGCCTCAAATTCTCCATTAGAGGTTTCAGCAATTTCTAATGCACCTCGAAATGAAGGGTCATCATACCCTTTCATCTCAATAATCCCACTATTGGCCTTCTGCATTCCTATCAATACACCAAAAAGAAGGACTGTACATAAAAGAAAGCACTTCATCATGAATTTCCACATTATACTCACCCTAATAGACTTATTACGGATACACCGTTAAGCTCATATACAAAAACTGACTTCACCAAATTGAAAGGTCTCACCTTAAGCAAATTGAACGTAAAACATTGCAGTTTTAAATTAAGGCTGTTTTCGCATTGATTGTTGATTTTCGTATTATGATATAAACACGTACAAAACTAGAGCTCGTGGTACCTTTTTTTCTGTACAACGATAACTAACAATGTAAAATCATTTTTTTGGTACTAATTCGATAACAATAGCAACAAAGTTTACGAAAAGGGCCTAAAATGAAGAGATTTCTTTCATGAGAACGAAGCATTAACGAACAATTAAATTAATTAAATTACTGTGCAGTCGCATCTGATTCGGTAGATACTTTCTCAGCTTGCCAATAATACTCACTAAAGACATCAGCAATAGCTGCTGCAGTACGGTTCAATTCCTCAAAGGTATTATCCACGCCACCAAATTCTATTAGCATGACATTGTCCGATAGGTCTTGATTATACATACCATTTACTCCTTCTCCACTCCATTCAAATACCCCTCTACTTAGACCAGGGTATTTTTGCTGTAACAATTGATGTAGGTCATCAGCGAGCTTAAGGTTACGTTCATAACGAGCATTATTTCCTCCAATAACAAAAGCGGTCTTAGCATATGATTTACCATTAATCACATGTGTTGTTTGTTCTTTCCTATTGGCATCACGGTGAATATCTATAAAATATTGCAAATCACGGTTACTAGTCATTGCACTTTGCACTAAAGGTTTGGATTGGTCATATGCCTGAAAAAACTCCCACTTTTTAGCGATTAATTGTCCCATTATGTCTGTTTGATCTAGCTGAACTCCTATCCCTCTTTTTTCCAACTCAGATGCTAGACGCTCACCAACTAAGGTAACATTAACTTCGGAATGATAAGCTTTATCAGGTTCAGTTACCCCTTCTAGATGAGGTAAGTAAGATTCACGACTATGTGTATGATAAATGTAGACAACGTCTTTACCGTTTGTTGTTAATACTGGGGGAGTTACTTCTTCAGTTTCACCATCCACTTCTTCCATATTTTGAACTGAAGCATCTCTTTCAGCTAGTAATACCTCTATTGGAGGCGCTGATTCATAAGGTAAATTTGTGTAATTAGTTCCTTCACCAGCGACAATTATTTTACTGTCATACAACGCATAACCAGGTAATTCACTGCCAAGTAAGCTCCGTGGGTCATCAAGGTTAATGCTCGTTGCCATTTCAAAAAGTAGAGAAGGGAAATTTGTTTCTGGTTTAGTTGATAAAATTTGAGAAAAATAATGATTTTCAAGTGATAATAAATAAAGTAATGATTCACTAGTAAGACTAGTTGTTAAATCGTTGATGGAAGATGACGAAATACGATATTTTGGCTTTAGCGATGTCATTATTGCAGTAACCGAAAATATCATCATGCAACCTAACATCATGATGATTATTGTTTTTTTTATATTAGACCCCTTTATTGTCATAACCATTCCTTGACCTCGCTCAAATCTCATGGCATATCCCTCCAAAGCTTGTCTACTTAATCAGTATGATCAACCCTTGAGAAATAGAACCTTACCACTCCTTGCCGTGCATGTTTAAAGCTCTGTTTCTTTCGTTCCATAGAACTTCCTCAATGTGTATACGCCCCTGCATTATCCTGATCAACTTGATCATGTAAGGCAGCATTTAAGCCTGATGCAATAACATTCGCCATATCTTCAATAAATACATCTACTTCTTTCGGAGTTACCATTAAGTTATGTCCAAGTGGTGATAGTACCTCATGAATTAATTTACGCTTCTCATCTTCTTCTAGAGTTCCCACCATCCCCATAAACGTTTGACGATGCGGATCTTCCGGTAAATCTTCTTCTGTAAGTTTTCGTCTTTCTCCAAAGGTCATTCCCGCAGGTGCAAGTGAACGAGATGGACGGCTTCCCTCTTTCATTTCTCTACCAAAGTGTTTCAATATAAAGTCAACGGTGTCACTAGTAATTGAGACTGCATCAACAACAGTTGGGATACCAATTGCTATAACAGGAATGCCCAACGTTTCAATACTCAGTTCTTTACGCTTATTACCCACACCAGACCCAGGATGAATGCCTGTATCAGAGATTTGAATTGTAGCATTTACACGTTCAATTGACCTTGCAGCTAATGCATCAATTGCAATAACAAAATCAGGTTGTGACTTTTCGATAACCCCGTGAATAATATTACTTGTTTCTATCCCGGTTAAACCCATTACACCTGGTGCGATGGCACTTACTGATCTAAAGCCACCCTGGATACTTTCAGGTTGAAGTTTAAATAGATGTCTAGTAATTAACAAGTTTTCTACTGCTATAGGTCCTAAAGCATCAGGAGTAACGTTCCAGTTTCCTAAGCCAACGACTAAACAACTAGCATCTTTTTGAATGTTTAACTGCTGTAAAAAATTACTGAATTCATTAGCGAAAACTTCTTCGACATGCTGTTGTAACTCAGTATCCTGTTGTCTAATCCCTTCTGCTTGAAGAGTGACGTAACATCCAGCTTTTTTTCCTACCGCCTTAGCCCCGTCATTATTTATATCAACTTTCGTAACCTTTACACCGCCGATATCATTCTCTTTTACTACCACTCCATTGATTGACGATTGTTCCTTTTTAGCTTCTTCCCTCGCATTGCTTTCTAATGCCATTTCATGAGCTTCTATTGCTAAATCGGTTCGTACAGAATACTTACTTAGGTCTAATTGAGACAAAAAGAATGCACCCCTTTTTTTCAAATCGATTTATAATCTAGTTTTACCACCAGTCAATAGAAACATTCATTGTCGAATAAGTATTGCATTATTAGTCCTCGTTTGATAGAATATCATGTGTTCTAATGTAAGTGATATGTCGAGTTTACATCATCTCGATTGTTATTTTTGGGAGGTGAAATACATGCCAAATATTAAATCAGCTATTAAACGTGTAAAAACAGGCGATAAGCGTCGTGCTCATAATGCTACACTTAAAACTGCAATGCGCTCTGCTGTTAAAAACTTTGAAGTACTTGTTGACAACAAAGACGTTGAAAATGCGCAAGCTGCATTTGTATTAGCTTCTAAAAAGCTAGATAAAGCTGCAAGCAAGGGGATCATCCATAAAAATGTTGCATCCCGTCAAAAATCTCGCTTAGCAAAAAAATTAAACAGCATTACTGCTTAATAACATGCGATCCTTTTTAAAGGGTCGTTTTCTTTTTGCTGCTATTTAGTACGAAAAACAATATGATGAGAAAATAACATAATATAACCGCTATGTATAAAACTTTGAATGTTAGTGAAAACATAGGATGTAAAATCCCCATAAAAAACAAGCTTGACCACCTAATACGCGATGTTCAAGCTTGTTTTTTTGGTACGGAGAAGGGAAGTTTGTTTTGTGTGATTTTTTTAGCTTTTGGAGAAGAAAAAGTGCCACGAAGGTAGCTGTATTCGTGTTTATTTTCAAGTACGAAAAACAACATGATGAGAAAACAGCCATCGTTAAAAACACAATCACCTGTAAAATGCGTTTAGTGTATTTGCTCTTGTAATGACATAATAAATAGTTCTAAAATCAATTGTTTATCTATATTACCGACTTTCATATCGTAGTCTGCTTCTGCTAGTTGACCGATAATTCCTTTTAATTCTTGATCCCCAAAGAGCTTAGCTTGCCCAGCAGCTAGCTTTACGCGATATGGATGAACTTTTATAATCGATGAAATTTTTTGTTGGTTATAGCCTTGTCTTGCTAATTCTTTCACTTGATATATTAAGCGAAACTGGTTTGATACTAAAGACAATATCTTTATCGGCTCTTCCTTTTGCTCGATTAAATCAAATAAAATTTGCATTGCTTCAGCTGGTTTTCTCTGAACAATAAAATCTATCAATGTAAAAATATTTTGTTCAAGTGTTCTAGCTACAAGTAATGTTACTGTTTCGTGTGATATCTTCCCACCGGGTCCTACGTATAATGCTAATTTATCAATTTCAGTTGTAAGTAGCATAAGATTCGTACCTACTAAACGTAGCATTTCTTCCACGGCATCATTTTGTATAATCACTTGAAATGATTCTGCTCTTTCCACTATCCATTTTTGAAGCTCTTGTTCTGTCAATGTGTTAGCTACAAGTAATTCCGCATTTTTCTTTAGTAATTTAGTAAGCTTTTTTCTCTCATCTAATTTTTCATATGGAGCATAAAATACTATAATTGAAAAATCTGCTGGCTGATTCATATAAGATTCCAGCTTTTTTAAATCATGTTCGATTTTACCCTTCTCACTAGTCAAAAAAGTAGGATTGTTAAATATGACGATTTTTTTATCACCAAAAAACGGATATGTTTCTGCATCTTCTATCCCAGCTTCTATAGGAGTTTCCTCTAAATTATATGTAGATAAATTAAATTCTCTTTCTTCATTCTTTAACCCGTGAGAAATAAGTAATTTTTTTGTCTCATTGAGTAAATATGTTTCTTTTCCATATAATAAGTATAAGTTGTTAATA
The DNA here is from genome assembly GCF_033963835.1 of Cytobacillus sp. IB215665. NCBI lineage: Bacteria > Bacillati > Bacillota > Bacilli > Caryophanales > Bacillaceae > Cytobacillus > Cytobacillus sp. IB215665. Next base: position 257,712 of record NZ_JAXBME010000002.1, on the reverse strand, counting down.
TTGTCTTGTTTAATTTTCCTCCATATGTCAAGTGCCATTTTTTCTCTCCGATCTACGAAATGGTTCTCTTCATATGGTAAAAGTATTTTCCCACTTTTACAAGTGGCAATGGGAACCGATCTCCCATAACGACCAATTCCCAGTTTATATGAACGTTACAGCATAAGCCCCGAGTCACTTATATTGTAACGATATTAATTTGTATGAATATCATTCCCGTATAAATTAAGAACTATTTGTGACAACTCTTGTCATTGTAGGAAAACAAACTAATGAATGTAGATTTTTTATGAACTTTCGCTTATACTATTATTGAATTAGGGAGGGGTATTTTGTGAATCAATTTGAAGAAAATGTCCAAAGTAAGCGAAACGATGCTATAGATTCAGGAGTTGGGTTTATCGTATCTTTCGGATTTTTTGCAACTATGTTTATCATTGCTACAGTAGTTAAACTTTTAGGTTCTTAATAACCACCTCATCACACTTGAGACTGTCGTTTGACAGTCTTTTTTTGAGGGTGTGTTCGCATTGATTTTTTTCGTACATAGGACTGAACAGATTGCTTTAAAATAACTGTTAAAACTGCTTAGAAGAGATAATATTGGAGTTGCCTACGTTTTCTTAATTTATGTTATGGTGATATTGTGTAAAAGGTTCCAGTTTCATTTGTATATGTGTATATGATTGCTCCATGTTTATCTGTTCTAAATATACGAATATTTCTTATAGCTAAACGATCTATTACCTTTTCATGGGGATGATTGAATATATTATTTTTTCCAGCGGATATTAATGCAAATGATGGGTTAATGGCTGTAAGAAATTGTTCTGTAGTTGAAGTATCGCTACCATGATGACCAACTTTCAATACGTTACTTGATAAATTCGGAAAGGATCTCATAAGTGCCAACTCTCCTTCCGCCTCTAAATCTCCAGTAAAAAGCCAATCTAAACCACCGATAGCGGTAAAAATCACAATTGATTGATTGTTCTCATCTATTTCTGTTCCACTTGGTGATAATACATAAAATGTATACCCATGATCTATCCATTGATCCCCTTTTTTTACTAATGTTATATGTGTATTTGAAGATATTGCTTTTCCAACTAATTCCTTTTCAAAATTAGTAATAAGCTTTGTATTAGACAATACTACTTCGTCTATGTGGATGTTATCAAACAACGTAAACGATTCTCCTGCATGGTCCATATCACTATGAGTTAAAATTAATTTATCAATTTTTCTAATACCTTTTGCTTTTAATAAAGGTAATATTACATCTTCACCTACTTGAAATGTGTTACTCTTCTGTTGCCATAATTCTTGAGTAAATGGTATAGAACCTCCGGTATCAATTAAATAAACCGCCTTTCGATTTGGAAGTGTAATTAATATACTGTCGCCTTGACCAATATCAAGCATTATGACTTCCCCTTGGTTGCTAAAAAAATACCAGTTCCAATTAAACAATACTACAATAAAAAATATACAAATCGGAACGGTTAACCTTCTCCAAGTCCCTTCTTTCTCTAAATATATAAAGAACAGAATAATACTAAAAGCATACCCAAACATAACGATTGTAGTTGGCCTTCCAAATGTAAGAGATGATATTGAAATGCTGGATAACGAAGAAACAAACTCATTTGCATTATTTAGAGCAAAAGAAAGGCATAAATCAACTAACTTACCTATTGATGGATAAATAAAAAAACTTGTTAATGTTATAAATGACAAAGGGAGAATAAACAAAGAAAAAAATGGTACGAACAAAAGGTTAAGAAGGATACTAAGGGGAGATATTTCATAAAAATTATATATAATAATCGGTAATGCTGATAATTGAGCAATTACTGACACCCATAATAATTGAGATATCCTATTTTTTTTGTGCATAATAATTTTGTTGGCTGAAAAAATTAATGAATAAGTAACGATAAATGACAACTGAAATCCAACTTCAAATAACTGATATGGATCGATTAGTAACATACATAAACATATTAAACTTAGAACATTGATGATGTGGACTTTTAATGATAATTTAATGGCTAAGAATATACACCATGTCATAAAACCTGCCCTCATTACCGAAGGTGATCCTCCTGCTACAATAATGTATACAGGGATGATAAATAGTAGTAAATTAGTCATTGTTTCACGTGTTATGCCAATCCTTAAACCTATTAAATATATGAAACCTGTCACAAACCCAACGTGTAGTCCTGAAATGGCTAACAAATGAACGATACCTAATTTCTGATAAGAAGATAACACTTGTTCATCTATAGCATGTCGATATCCATATATTAACGCTGTAACGAACCCTGATGATACGGTAGAAAGATTGACCATCGTAAACTTGATACCTTTTTGTCTCATTAATACTATATGATCATACAGAGTCATACCATCTGTAGAGCATTGATTCAATTGAATGCTTTCTGGTTTAAGAATCCAATGTACTCTGTGACTTCGCAAATATGATTTATAATTAAATTCATAAGGATTTCTACTACTAGCTGGTTCTTCAAGTGTCCCTGTTAAATAACACTTCATACCTAATTGTATAGAAGATAAAGCTTCCTTCTCCATTTTAGAGCTTATTTTAAATCGTAATAACACTTTTTCCTTATTTGGAAGTTTGACTGTTGTCGTTAACTGGTTACCATTAATTTGAATATCAGAAGTGAATTTAACAATAAATTCGGTAGCTGTCGGGGAGATGTTACTTATATTTTGTTTATCTATATAAGTTGCATAAAGGAAGAAAAAAATGTACAGTGTGAAAAAAATAACGGCTGTAGTATATCTCTCTTTAAAAAATACGTAAACAAAATAGAGGAGTAAACAAAACAATACGGTAGGATGTAATGAGTGATATGAGGTTAATATTCCTAATACAGCTGCTATTAAAGCATACATGTAACTTTTGTTCATAAATACCTCCTTATATGAAGGTGTTATAAATAGCTCATAGCATGCAAGCTTAGATACAAATACCGGTGGAGAGTGTTCTCCACCTACTTACTCCATTTGTACCTAACTGAGTTTAAGGGCTTGTCTATTTACACATATGAGGTAAACAGCTTATTTGTCTCATCATGTAGCTTACTAATTTCTTTACTATCTAAACCCTCATCAGCCAACCTCTTAATCAACGAGGTGACGAATAGAAGTTTTTCTTGATTTTTTAAATCAATAATCATTTCATCTACTTCAACTTGATCAACCAATATATTAGACTCTTTAAACATTTCTAGTGCATACGGATGGTTTTTATAATCGTTCGCATAATATACTGCCTTTATTCCACTTTGTACAATCGCTTTACAGCACTGTAGACATGGAAAATGCGTAACATAAATTTCAGCACCTTCTGTAGGAACCCCAAATTTAGCACATTGTAAAATAGCATTCATTTCTGCATGAATCGTCCTTACACAGTGGTTATCAATTACGTAACAACCCTCATCAACACAATGTGTGCCACCTGCTATAGATCCATTATATCCACCAGCAATTATCCTCTTGTCCCTTACGATTGTGGCACCAACAGCAAGCCTTGTACATGTACTTCGCAATGCTAGTAAATGACTTTGTGCCATAAAATATTGATCCCATGAAATACGTTCCATAAAGACTCCCCCAATATGTTCAATATATCAATAGTGTAATGAAAGATGTGTAGATTCGTCAATTTTCGATATCATACTTTTTGCATATTAATAACAATCAATCGTAGAAAATTTTTTGACAAGCAGTAAGCTTCTCATCAGCCTTTTTCAATTGTTTTTTCTGATTGTTTTCCTTTTAAGGAATTAACAAGTGTACAAAAACAAAATTCGAACCAGCTTTTCTTCTTTAAAATGATAATCGTTGTATAACAACCTCGTATAATTCTTTTTTACAGCAATAATAAAAGAGCTTGTGATATGGCCATGTCAAATTCATACATTTACCTTACTACTACGTATTCAAGCAACTTTTCTAATGATTTTTCACCAATTCCAGATATTTTTAACAAATCTTCAACCGCTTGAAAAGATCCATATTCCTCACGATACGATAAAATCGCTTCAGCCTTTTTAACTCCAATTCCTGGCAAAGATTCTAATTCAGCCATTGTGGCACGATTTAGATCAACTTTATCTTTATCTTTTTCTTTTCCTATTAATGAATGTTGTAAATCATAATTCTCCTCTCCCTGCTTAGGTACATAAAGGACCATTTCATCATAAACTAATTGTGCCAAGTTTACTTTAGACATGTCTGCAAACTCTAATACTCCTCCTGCCTGTTCAATGACATCCATTACCCTAGAGCCTTCTGCCATTTCATAGACCCCTTCCGAAGCAACTGCTCCTTTTATATCGACGTATATTGCATGAGATACTTCCGTGCTACTTTCTGCGATCGGTTTGTCTTGTTGCTCTAGAAAGGATTGTAAATTGCTGTCAACCATAGCCGTTTCATCAGGTCTTGTTATCATATTAACAACAATACCAGTGAAAATAATTAAGATTATTAAAGCAACAAACCAATATTGCTGGTATTTTCTTAGAAATTCCATAATTAAGCTCCTTTCAATTCAGTCATAAAGTAAAAATGAAAATCATATTGTATAGGAGAGATATTGTTACGTCAGGAGGGGATCTTAAAATGAATGTAGGGATTATCGGTACCGGAAATATGGGCAAGGTATTAATTGAGGCGTTTATTGAATCAAAAGCTCTATTACCATCAAAACTGTGTATATTCAATCGGACGATTGAAAAAGCAGAAAAAATTAAGATAAACTTCCCTGAAATAACAGTTACTTCTGATGCTGAAGATGTCATAACCCAGTCAGATATCATTTTTATTTGTGTTAAACCACTACAAATTCACCCCCTTTTACAACAAATTTCACCTTGTTTAACACATAATAAATGTCTCGTTTCAATAACCAGTCCAATATCAGTACATCAAATTGAATCTATGGTAAACTGTCAAGTTGCAAGGGTTATTCCAAGCATTACAAATCGAGCGTTTTCTGGAATTTCATTAATATCCTTTGGCGAAAGTTGCAGCCAGCATTATATATCCTATATTAATTACTTATTTTCAAATATATCTGAACCCGTTCTCATTGAAGAACAAGTTACCAGAGTAGCATCTGACATAGTAAGCTGTGGACCAGCATTTTTCAGTTATTTAATACAAAGATTTATCGATGCAGCTGCAAATAAGACGGAGATTACGAGAGAGCAAGCAACTACTTTGGCGACAGGAATGATAATCGGGATGGGTGAGCTTTTACAAAAAGATATTTTCACTTTACAAACGCTTCAGGAGAAGGTATGTGTAAAAGGCGGTGTTACAGGGGTAGGTATTGAAGTATTAGAAAAAGAACTAGGTGACATGTTTGAACATTTATTTCAAAGCACTCATGACAAGTTTTGTGAAGATATAGAGGATGTTCATAACCAATTCATTTAATCATTCTACATTTCAAGCAGAATCCCTTCAAATTTTTTTCATTTGGTATCAAAGGGTCAGACTGTATTCAGTCTGACCCTTAGTTTGTATGTAACAAGTTTTATTTTCTTGCCACAAAAAATATTCTTTCTGTCTGTTCATTCACTTGTTCAACGGTAAAATCTCCACTGATAGACAGCAAAGTAAATCCTGCTTGAACAAGCCACTGTTCATATTGATCTATTAAAAACGTACGTTGAGTATGAGTTTCATCATAGCGTGCATAAAATTCTGTATCTTCTTCCCTCACAAAAAAGGCTAGGTCATGCTCAACACTATTCGAAAGTTCACCATCAAAACACTGCCAAATATAACTAATGTCTTGTTCATGATGCGCAAAAGTATGTGTTGCTATATAGTTACTGATTTTATTTACAGAGTGAACATCAAACATTAACAAACCACCATCTTCTAGCTGATTATATACATGGCGAAAGGTTTGTTGTACGTCTTGTTGTTCTATTAAATAATTTAAAGAATCACAGAATATAAGAACGCAATCAAACAACGGGAACCCTGATAACTCTCTCATATCTTTTTGTATAAATGTAATTGAATGTTTATTGGACAATGACTTCTCCAAAGCTACAGCTAGCATATCCTCTGACATATCTACACCCGTAACATCGAATCCTTCATCTGCTAATCGGATGGATAATTCCCCCGTACCACAAGCCAAATCAAGTATTTTTGGACCAATTCTATACTTTGTTATATTTTCTTTCGTGAACTTCAGCCATAAATCATAGGGGGCATCTTTCATTAAGCGGTCATAGTAATATGCAAAATGATTGTATGTCATTGACTTAGCTCTTGTTGTAAATCTACCCTCTGTGCATCTCCCCAGAGCTTTTCAAGATTATAATAGCTTCTTTCATCCTTGTGAAAAATGTGCACTACAACATCTCCAATATCTATTAAAACCCATCGAGCTTCATCATAGCCCTCGAGTCGTTTAACCGTATAATCTTGTTCTTCAACAAGATCTTTAATTTCCTTTGCAATCGCTTGTATTTGTTTTTCAGAATTCCCTTGGCAAATTAAAAAATAATCAGCAATAAGTGAAATACCTTGCATATTTAAAGCTACAATTTGCTCTGCTCTTTTATCATCTGCACCTTTGGCAGCAAGTAATAACAAGTCATGATTTGTCATATTTTTGGTCCTCCGTTTTTTTCATAAGTAAATCGTTATACGTTAATAATGTATCAGGATAAATTAACTGTTTTTTGTTCATTAAAAACATCATCGTGTTATGCAAAGCCTGAATGACAGCATCATTTAAATTCTGAGAAGCTATAGCTCTTACTTCTTCTACACCAGGAAAATGCCTGCCAGGCTCAATATAGTCAGCCAAAAAGATAATTTTTTCAAGTAAAGTCATATTCTCTCTACCAGAAGTATGATATTTTATCGCATTAATGATTGCTATATCTTTAATACCAACTTCTGTTTGTACAAGATAAGCCCCAACTGGTGCATGCCATAGTTCATTATGAAAGTGCAATAAATTTTGATTCATTTTTTGCTCAATGATTATTTTTTTCATTACTTCTTTCGATCTAAATTTTGCATAGTCATGAAAGATAGCAGCTAATTCACACTTCTTTTGATCACAATCGTACCTCTTTGCTAATTCAAGCGCAGTTTCCATAACGCCAATCGTATGTAGATAACGATGCTCAGTTAATTGTTCTTTTACAATTTGTAAAGCTTCTTCACGTTTCATATAACCTATTCTCCGCAATATATTGTCTAACCTTACTCGGCATAAGATATTGAGTCGTCTTGCCTTCTTTCATTCTCTGTTGAAGCAATGAAGAAGAAACATCAAACTGTGGAATTACCACTTGTAGAATAGGGTAATTCGTATTCACATCATATTGCCCCCTTTTAACACCTACAAATGTTACTAATTCCAGTAGATCATTGATTTTATACCATTTAGGCAAATATTCCACCATATCAGCACCAATAATGAAATAAAACTTGTAATCACTATACTGTTCAACCAATATCTTCATTGTATCATACGTATATGATACTCCTTGTCGGTCAATTTCAATCGTATTTAGCTTAAATAACGGATTATCTCCAATTGCGAGTCGCAGCATCTTAAGTCTATCTTCACTACTAGATATATATTTATGTTGTTTATGTGGAGGTGTATACGTTGGCAAAAACCAGACCTCTGATAAATGTAGCTTATCTAAAACTTCATTTGCTATTAATAAATGTCCATTATGAGGAGGATCAAATGTCCCACCAATAATTCCTACTTTTTTCATACGTAACTAACCCTATGAAGGCAGTTTAATTTGCTTGTTATCTCTTGATTCTTTATATAAAACGATCGTGTTACCTATTATTTGAACTAATTCAGCCTTTGTACCATTCACGATATCTTCAGCAACTACGTTGCGATCATCTTCACAATTTTGCAGTACACTTATTTTTAATAGTTCTCTTGCTTCTAGTGCTTCACCAATTTGTTTATTCATGTTTTCATTCACTCCACCTTTGCCTACTTGAAAAATTGGAGTTAAATGATGAGCTTTTGAACGTAAAAATCTTTTTTGTTTTCCTGTTAGCATGTTGTTCCTCCTAGTTTTTTTAACACAATCTTTCTCATACGAGCTGTATTTGGAAACATATTGGTCCACGTTTCAAACGCTAGAGCGCCTTGATAAACAAACATATCTACACCATTTTGGACCACTGCTCCATTGTTTCGTGCTTCTGTTAACAATTTTGTTTCAAGTGGATTATAGATAATGTCAGATACTAAATGGTTCTTATTAATGTTTTTTGTACTTATAGGTATAGCATTAGTTTTGGGGCTCATACCTACAGATGTAGTATTAATAATAATGTCATAATGGGGTATCCGTGTTTCCGCTTCATGTAAGGTCAACGCCGAAGAATGAACATCAAACTGACATTGTTTTACTAACTCTACTGCGGTAGTCATCGTTCGATTGCAAATGTCTATGCTCTGCACACCATGTTTTGCGAGTGAAAAATAAATCCCTCTAGCAGCTCCACCTGAACCAATGATTAATATCTTTTTGCTATTTAATTGTGATGTAACCATATTTGCTAAAGCACGAACATAGCCTGGTCCATCGGTATTATATCCAATTAATCTTCCATTATTATTTACAACTGTATTAACAGCGCCTATTTGTTCAGCTAGTTGATCGATATCATCTAAGTACTTCATGATACTTACTTTATGTGGTATTGTAACATTAAAACCAGCAATTTGTAGAGCTTTACACCCTAATATTGCATTCTCTAAATTTTCTGGTTCAACATGAAACGCGTGATACTTTGCATCTATCTCTAAATTAGCAAAAGCATCATTATGCATTTGTGGTGACAATGAATGAGCAACTGGACAACCAATTAGTCCAAATAATTTTGTCACTTTTCCTCATCCCCTATAAAAATCTATTTTTAAAGCAGGCTGTTTTTGCATTTGTTGTTTTCGCCCTAAGAAATTGCCACGATAACGAGAGTTCGTAGCATTAATAACATTAGCAACAATGTTTACGAAAAGAGCTTAAAATAAAGCTTAAACAAAACCTGGTCTATTAGCATCATTTAATCTTCATAGCACCGACAGGTCCAAAAAAGCTCAATTATTGTTCTAATGGCATGTAAAAAAACATAATGCTTAAAGCTATTTATTCATTTCGTCTAAACTGTTTCATGCATGTTGCAAATGTACATGAATTATAGCCATTGTCAATGTTTATATTAGTGACTTTCTAATTGATACACCTACACCTTTCGGTACATGCGCACAAATTGTTAATCCCGGCTCATCTATTGTTATCCAACCTAAACCAGAAAATACTATTTCCATTTTTCTTTCTTTAATCGTAAATTCATGAGCGATTAGTGGTGGAAATTCATCAACATGTTCCTTTCGCGGTGGTTGTAAAAGGTCCCCAGCATGCTTTTTATATAAATCATCTGCATTTTCAAGCTTAGTTCTGTGTATTGATAAATCATTGGAAACATAACATACAAATGATGTTCTATTTCCTTTTATAAAGTCAAAGCGCGCTAGACCTCCAAAATATAAAGTTTGCCCCTCATTAAGCTGATAAACTTTTGGTTTGATTTCTTTTTTAGGCGAAATAATCTTTAAATCTCGCTTATCTACAAAATGAGCCATTTGATGATGATTTATAATTCCAGGTGTATCGTATAGAAAAGAGCCATCATCTAATGGTACTTCTATCATATCTAATGTAGTTCCCGGAAATTGAGAAGTTGTTATGACATCCTCATCGCCACTAAACTCTTTAATTACTTGATTAATGAATGTGGACTTACCTACATTGGTGCAACCGACAATATATACATCTTTTCCATTTCTATATTGTTCAATCATTTCTGCAACTTCACGCACACCGTGACCTTTTGTAGCGCTAATTAAATACGTGTCAATCGGCTGCAAGCCTAATTCTTTAGCTGATTGCTTCATCCAATTGATCACCTTAGTATGTTTTATAGACTTTGGTAATAAATCAACTTTATTACCGACTAGAATAATATTTTTATTGCCCACAAACCTGTGTAATCCAGGCAACCAGCTGCCGTTAAAATCAAAGATGTCAACAATTTTCACAACTAATCCATCTGTTTTACTAATTCCATTTAGTATATTTAGAAAATCATCATCTGTTAAGGAAACATCTTGAATTTCATTATAGTGTTTTAACCGAAAACATCTTTTACAAATAACATTTCCTTTATTAAGTGCAGCCTTTGGTGCATAACCAATTCCATCAGGGTCATTTGTTTGAATGGTTACGCCACAACCAATACAGCTAATCCGTTCATTTTCCACTTATTTATTCCTCCCAATAAAGCATGCCTTTTCGCTTCATCCAAGCTAAAAGTTGTCTTTCAATTTTACGATTAATTCTAGTGAAAAAACCGTCTGTTTGTGCAACAGGTACGACAAGAATCGTGTGATAGCCTCCTCTATTCCCACCTAATATATCTGTTAATAGTTGATCTCCAATAACGACTGTTTCTTCTTTTAAAATATCCATGCTTTTTTGCGCTTTTCCAAATGCACGTTTTAAAGGTTTCCTCGCTTCAAATATGAATGGAATATGCAAAGGGTCTGAAAAAGATTTTACCCTGTTTTCATTATTATTTGAAACGATCGTAACTTTAATGCCGCTTTCCTCCATATCTTTAAACCATTCAATTAACCTCGGTGTTGCATTCGGACGATCCCATTCCACTAATGTGTTATCTAGGTCCGTTATCACACCTTTAATTCCTTTTTCCTGAAGGTGTTGCGCTTTAATATCTAATACACTTTTCACGTGTTCATTAGGTAGAAAATGTCTAAGCAATTCAGATACCACCTTAATCATTTGATTGTCTCTATATAACCTTATTATCATACCTAATTTTGTGTTTAGTTTCAAAACAATCTTTTATTGACATTTTGTCAAATGTTGTTTTATTCAAAAATTAGCAAAAAACTTTTCGACAAAATATTCCCAATAAAAAATGTGGATAATTTTATACACATTATACATACTGATTTAACGCCCCCAAAGAAACTTATGAACAACTTACCCACAGGTTGTCCACCTCAAACTGTGGATAACAGAACGGTTGTTCTCTACATATATTCATGTTAAAGTGAAGATAATCTAATCAACTTACCATAATATGCTTACTCCACATCATTTAGAACTCCAAAACTATTTTCCTTTAAGCGTTTGTAAAAACGATGACTACTATACCTACTTACATTTAATAAAGGTTGTTTTCACATTGATTGCCGTTGTTCATTTTAGAAACACACACACCAACATCTATTGAAGATGAAAGTCGCATTAGCATCACCTTGCTGTTTTACTAGGCTAAAGTTTACAAAAAGAGCCTGAAAAAGATTACTTGTTTAGGAGGTGACATGCCAATTTGGCAGCTGATATGAAACGATTATCAGATGAACTTTTAATTCAATCCTATTTTAAAGCGATGGACCTTAAACTTAGCAATGAATTTATCCATTTAATTAAACTCGAAATAAATCGTAGGTCATTGAACAACAAAATAAAAATACCCTCATAAGAGCGAGCAAACTCCTAGGCCTTAGTTGAACCACAACGCTTTCTTGGAAAGTAGGGATTTGAAGCTGTGTAAACAGTAGGATTTCTCAATAAGGGAATATCTGATTAATGGCTCATATACATTCTTGGCAGTTGACATCCCTATAAAATCTAGCTAGGACAGGACTTCTTGCTAATATCCTCTCTCTTTGCTTTTTTTTGCAAACTTTAAATTGTTGCTCTTTATAATAGGCTGTTTTCACATTGATTGTTGTTTTCCTATTTAGGAATTAACACGTGCACAACTAGGGACATTTTTTCTTTTCTATAGACTATAGGTGTCATATACAACACATCAGCTACTTGCTCAAATGTAAGTGTAAAAAAGCAAAAAAATACGAAAAGAGCCTTAAGTAATATCCTCCACCTCAATGAATGTAATCTTACACAGTAACCAGAAAATGTTAAAGGCATACAATTAAAAGCTTTTGAATGGTTTAAAGAAAATCACGACAATAAGTAATACTTATCAAAGAACATAAATAATCAATATTTTACTAATCGTACTTCGATTAATACAATAAAAGAGAATTTAGCTACTTCAAAGATTATATAGTTGTAAAAAAATAATTTTCAATAATACTGGGAGTGGGTTTAATGATCCTTGGTTTACATCACGCTCAGATAACTATTCCTAATGGGTCTGAAGAAGAAGGGAAAAACTTTTATTGCGGGATTCTCGGTTTACCTGAGAAAGAAAAGCCTGAATCGTTAAAAGGACGTGGAGGGTTTTGGGTAACAGTAGGAGATAGAGATGTACATATAGGTACAGAAGATGGGTTTGACCGCTTATCAACAAAGGCTCATATAGCTTATCAAGTAGAGAATATATCCTACTGGCGAAATGTGTTAGAACAAAATAATATTAAGATAATTGAAGGAGTACCTATTCCAAATTTTGAGCGTTTTGAGTTTAGAGACCCGTTCGGAAACAGAGTAGAGATGATTCAACAAATTTAGGTTCCTTTATAAGTCATTTTAGTAATTAGATGAAAAAAACAAAGAGCTTAGGGATTTCCTTAAGCTCTTTGTTGATGAAAATTCGCTTGGTGATTATATTACGATGAGGAATGATTGGTTTCTCTCGTTCTACACCCAAATTCAACTCGTACAGGTTCGACTAAATCTCTCTGTTATTCAGTTAATTCCATAAATTGCTTGACATCTTCAATAGAGAGTTTTACTGCTTGTTCCCAAAAATCTCTTTGTGTCAAATCAATTCCTAAGTGTTTATGTGCCAACTCTTCAACAGTCATCCTTGCTGTATCTTGTAAAAGAGCGATATACTTTTCTTCAAATTCTTTGCCTTCTTCTTGAGATTTTTTATAAATTCCAAGTGAGAATAAATAACCAAATGTATATGGGAAATTATAAAATGGCACTCCTGTAATATAAAAATGTAGCTTAGATGCCCAAAAATGCGGATGGTATTGCTCTAATGAGTCACAGTAAGCTTCTTTTTGTGCATCAAGCATTAGTTCATTTAGTCGTTTTGTACTAACCATACCCTTTTTACGCTCTTCGTAAAACGCAGTTTCAAACATAAATCTAGCATGTATATTCATATAAAAGGCTACGCTTCGCTGGATTTTATCCTCAAGTAAAGCTATCTTTTCTTCCTTTGAGCTTGCCTGCTGCACTGCTGCATCTGCCACAATCATTTCAGCAAAGGTTGATGCTGTCTCAGCAACATTCATTGCATAACTTTGATTTAGTGGATGTACATCACCCATCGCATGTTGATGGAAAGCATGTCCTAGCTCGTGTGCCAGAGTTGATACATTTGATGGTGTACCAGAGAAAGTCATAAAAATGCGAGATTCATCACTATCAGGAAAACTTGTGCAAAAGCCACCTGGTCGTTTTCCTGGTCGGTCTTCTGCTTCGATCCATCTATTGTTAAATGCTTTTTGTGTGAAATCAGTAATTTGTTCCCCAAATAAGCCAAATTGTTTTAAGATGAACTCTGCGCCATCTTGATAAGTAACTGTCGAGTCAGCTTTACCAACAGGTGCATCCAAATCACTCCAGCTTAGTTTTTCTACATTTAACAGTTTTGCTTTTCTATTTAAATAGTCAACAAATGGTTGCTTATGATCTGTGATAACTGACCACATCGTATCCAATGTTTGTTTACTCATACGATTAATGTCGAGTGGTTCTTTTAAGACATCATCCCAACCTCTTTTGTTGTATACTTGTAAGCGAAAACCTCCTAAATGATTTAATATTTCGCTATAAAAATCAGCTTGCTCTCCCCAAGCTTGCTCCCATTTTTCAAACATACTGTCCCTTGTATCTTTATCCTTACTTGAAAATTGATTAGCAGCTTGACCTATTGATAAATCTTGGAGTTTCCCATCCACTTCAAATGGGATTTTCATCTTACCAACAGTTAGATTATACATTTGTCCCCAAGAGTGATAACCGTCAACAGATAAAGAATTTATAAGCTCTTCTTGTTCAATTGGTAGCTTTTCACTTGCACGTTGCCTGCGTTCAGTTAATACATATGACAGTTCTGCTAATAAAGGATCTATTAGTAATGGACCCCACACTTCATCACTTATTGACACAAGATGTTCATCAAAGTGTGTAGTAATCGTTGCAAAAGCTGCATTCAATTGTGTAATTTTCCCACGTAATATGTTAGCTTTCAAATCAGAAGTATCTTGTGCCTGAAGACAACTAACAAATGCACCCGTCTGTCTAATTTTCTTTGCAACTAATTGAAAGAGATGAATAAGATTATGTAAACCCTCTACATCATTCCCACCAGTTGGTGATTCAAATGTTTGTACGGCATTTTGAAACTCCTTCATATTTACTTCAATTTGTTCAATATAATTTTGTAAGTCCTCAGAATCACTTCCACCTTTAAAAATAGACTCTAAGTCCCATGTATCTAAATAAGCATTATTCATTCTGACATATCTCTCCTCTATAAAATTATTATATCTTCATATTATTTTATTCTATAAAAAAATTCAAATAACTTAATTCGATACTGATAGGATTTATTATTGTTTAAATTGCCTTTTTTGCTGGGACAGACACAAAATCCACAACACGCTCATAAGAATTATTAATAGGCTTTTGCCTAGAGAATGAATGTGGAGGTGATTGGGTGACAGAAATTTTATCTGCATTAGGTTATTTCATAAAGGAGTTAGTTTTTTTAGTATCACATGTAAAAAACAATGCCTTTCCACAACCGTTGTCTCCCTCTGAAGAAAAGAAATATTTACAGCTCATGGCGAATGGTGACGAACATGCAAGAAACATATTAATTGAACATAACTTACGTTTAGTTGCACATATTGTGAAAAAATTTGAAAACACCGGTGAAGATGCAGAAGATTTAATATCCATCGGTACGATAGGTTTAATTAAAGCAATCGAGAGTTACTCTTCAGGAAAAGGCACAAAACTTGCGACATATGCAGCTAGATGTATTGAAAACGAGATACTTATGCATTTAAGAGCTTTGAAAAAAACTAAAAAAGATGTCTCACTTCATGATCCAATCGGGCAAGATAAAGAAGGAAATGAGATTAGTTTGATTGATGTATTAAAATCAGAAGCCGAAGACGTTATTGAAACGATTCAATTAAACATGGAGTTAGAAAAGATTAAAGAATATATTGATATACTTGATGAACGAGAAAGAGAAGTCATTATTGGACGTTTTGGTCTAGATCTAAAAAAAGAAAAAACCCAACGGGAAATTGCAAAAGAATTAGGTATATCGCGAAGCTATGTTTCTCGTATTGAAAAAAGAGCATTAATGAAAATGTTCCATGAATTTTATCGAGCTGAAAAAGAAAGAGGGAGGAAATAAAACAACGAAATTTATTACACGTTTGATAAGCCAGCAACTATAGAGTAATATTTTCGTTGTCCTTGCAACTGAAATTATCCTTGTTTATCTTTTTGTAGTTTTCTATATATCTTTCCTCTACAATTTTTTGACTTTAATCTTGATTGTAAGTCGACACATTCTACTGTCACATCTTCGCCAGAAATATCTTTTGAATAAACTTTCACGCTTAATTGCTCAAGCTTATCTAGAAATGGGTAAAAATTTTTTTGAGGAATCCGTATTACTACTGCACCTTCAAGCTGTTCTTTCTGTTCGTTATGCACATTTGATTGAACGATATAACCCCCGATAGCTTCAGCATCAATTTGAATTTGCTTATACTTTCGTTCATAATCCTCCACTTCCATCCTTATATTAGCTTGATTAATAACCATTCTGTCATTATTTGTTATCTCTGTTTCGTTTGGTGCAGATTCTTCTGATGTGGCAAATTCATTGCTACTTCAGTTTTATTTTCATTTGATAAACTTGCTTTACCTTCATTGTACGAGCTACAACCAAATAATAGTATATTGATAAAAACAAACATACAAAGCCTTTTCAATATATGCTTCAAGACTACAACCCTCACCTGTTAGACTATTTTCGTAAATTTTGTTGTTATCTAAATAAAAAAACTATGAGGAAGTAGTGGTGTTAGGTTTACATTGTTTTAAAGAAAGCAAACCGAAATCTAGTTGTATTAGTGTTTTTAACTTTTTAAGAAAAGGCTATTTTCATAAAATTTGTACCTTTTTCACTTACATTTGAGTAACTTGTATTTGATATGATTTCTAGACTTTTTAGAAGAAAAGATGCTACGAACTTTAGATGCATACGTGCCTATATTTAAGAACGAAACAACAGTCAATGCGAAAACAGCCTAAGAAAAACAACGAGCTATTAATAAACAACCTATTAAAAGGATAAACGATTTTTCTAACCATTTTGTTACATTTATATATCTGAAAAGGTTGTTTTCGCGTTGATTACTATGATAGTAGCGCTATAACGAGCATTGAGGATATATTTCATTTTTTATAACGATTATAGCTGTATCATACATCAGGTGTTCTAAATTAGCACAAATAGTTTCAAAAAAAGTATACTAGGCTACATCTCTAAAGCAAGTTCTAATCACTGATTGAGTAGTTCACCGAAGTTGTTTTCTGAAACGACTTTGAATCCGTGGCTTTCTAACAATGCAGCTGTGACTCCATTACCAGCTATTTTCATCCCATTAAAATCTCCATTGTAAATGTGTGTGGAACCACAAGAAGGGCTATTTTCCTTCAAGACTACAGTAGATGCTTTATATTGTTTAGCGATTTTTAACGTATCGTAAGCACCCTTTATAAATTGTTCAGTAACATCCTGTCCTGAAATTGATAGTACTTTTGCTGCTCCACTAAGAACATCTTTGCCAGAGCCACCGACAATTTCAGCTGGTTCTCTAGGAGTAGCTAAGCCTCCTAACACTTCTGGACATACCGCTATGGCCTTTTTCTTATCAACTAGATCTTTTATTATATTATGCAAACTATGATTTCCATCATAACGACACTCATTTCCTGCTAAACAAGCGCTTACTAATATCATTGATATGAGGCCTCCCTATGATTATGTTCATCTTTACTATTTATTTTACCACATGAACTTGTAATGATTTTGAAAGTGATAACACATATCAATATTTATACTGTAGAGGTTGTAATTTATAAATATATGAAAAAGTGTTATAGTTAACTGAAACTTTACGTAAATATGCTCGTATTTATAATTGATAACAATAAGGGGGAACCTACTAGTGAAGCGAACAGGAGAAATAGTTTTAAGTATAATCGGAGCCGTACTTAGTGGCTTTTTAGCAATTATAGGAGGGGCATTTACTTATTTAATGACCAATGAAGCATTTTTACAGGAGTTAGAGGCACAATTTGCTACTGACCCTCAGCTTGCTACATTCAATATCGCAGAATTGATGGAAATTATAGGTAATACTGGATGGATTGTTGTAGCTGCCGGTATGATTGGTTTAGTATTAAGTATCATTGCAGCCTTTTGTTTAAAAGGAAATAATAAGCCAAAGCTTGCTGGGACTTTATTAATTATTGCTGCATTATTAGTCGCCTTAATGACTGTGTTATTTGCATGGCCAATCGCTCTACTGTTCTTAATTGCAGGGATTATGAGTTTAGTACGTAAGCCGAAGCAAAACATATACGATTAAGAAATGATGAAATCGATTTTTAGCTTATGGCCGACTTCCATTTAAAAAGAAAGAATTAGGTGTGAACACCTAATTCTTTTCTTTTTTATATTAAATTTCTTCACTAACTTCAGTACCAATTACTATGCCGATAACAACGGTAATCGTTATGCCCATCACGATTGCAAACATGCGCTCACTCCCCTTTGTGAAAGAATGATCCAATATCTCTATATTCAATTTACCATATATTTAACTTTAATAAATTTAGTAACTGTGAAAGTTTTGTTACTGATTTTTATCAGCATTTTTGTTATATACAATAATACTAAGACAGCTAGTATAAAGAGAGAGCGTGAAACCTAAAATTTTGTGCTCACTACTACTGACAATATATACCATCTATAATCTGTTAGTTTCTAAAGCTCGATTCGAACACTCTTCTGCTATATAATTCATACTTTTCTCGTAGACTTATGAATTTCTCTAACAAATGGGAATTAAAGTTATTCTCATCGTTGTATAGAAGAAAAGATGCCACAAATGATAGTTGTACATGTCGTGTATCTCCTGAAAAGCAACAATCGATGTGAAAACAGTCGATCTATATGTTATAAGCGACTGTAAAGCCCCGAATGCAAGTTGTAAACGTGTTGTTTATGAGTTCCCATAACCAAAATAATGAATCTTAGTATTTTTATTACGGAGTTAACAGTTCTACAATCATTACATCTCCTCTGGAGCTTCAATCCCCAACAACCTTAAGCCTTCTTGTAAAACGACCATTACTGCAGTTACCAATCCAAGTCGAGAAGTTAGCTCGCTATCTTTGACTAATACCTTCACATTACCGTAATATTTATTAAATTCTTGTGCAAGGTCAATGAGGTATTTTGCAATTTGGGATGGTTCAAATTTTTCATAGCTTCTCTTAATTACATTTGGAAAGTCTATTAACAATTTAATGACTGACCAACTAAGTTCATCAGCTAAACCTTCTATATTGTGTATCTGTTCTTGTCCCGATTTTCTTAACAACGAGTTAGCTCTTGCATGAGTGTATTGGACGTACGGCCCTGTCTCCCCTTCAAACTTTAACATTTCTTCCAATGAGAACTCTACATTATTTAATCGTTCATTTTTTAAATCGTGAAAAATAAGTGAACCGATAGCAATCATTTTTGCTACTTCGTCTTTATTTATTAGTTTTGGATTTTTTATTTCTATACTGTGTTTAGCTAGACTGATTGTTTCATTTATAACCTCCTCAAGTAGAACAACTTTTCCTTTTCTCGTCGACATTTTTTTACCATCTTTTAAAATAAAGCCAAATGGTATGTGAACGAGATTATTAGCCCATGTAAAATCTAACTTTTTTAAAACAGCAAATACTTGATTAAAATGAAGACTTTGTTCATGACCAACAACATACAATGCCTTGCTAAACTGATACGTTTCTTTTCTATATATAGCAGCTGTTAAATCTCTCGTTGCATATAGAGTTGCACCGTCAGATTTTTTAATTAAACATGGTGGATAATTATACTCACTTAGATCAACCACATCTGCACCTTCTGATTCAGAAAGTAACCCTGATTTCACAAGTAGGTTCAGCGTTTCTTCCATTTTATCATTGTAAAAAGCTTCGCCATGATAAGAATCAAACTTGATACCTAGTAAATTATAAATACTCGAAAATTCTTTTAGTGATTCATCGCGGAACCATTTCCATAACTCAATTGCATGTTCATCTCCATCTTCAAGTTTCTTGAACCACTTTCTTGCTTCATCTTCCAAGTGTTTATCTTTTTCAGCTTCATCATGAAATTTGACGTACAATGCCAATAACTGTTTAATTGGATTCTCTTTTACTTTCTCTTCATTTCCCCAGTATTTATAAGCAACTATTAATTTACCAAATTGAGTACCCCAATCACCTAGATGATTAACTTTAATAGATTGAAATCCACATTTTTCTGCTATAAGTGCCAGTGAATTCCCTATAACTGTTGATCTTAAATGTCCCATAGAAAATGGCTTAGCGATATTTGGGGAAGAAAAATCAATAACAACATTTTCACCATTTCCGATATTTAAAGCTCCGAAATGGTTACCTTGCTTAAGGATTGTAGTCATTACTTCTTTACTAACTTCCTTTTTATTCAAAAAAACATTTACATATGGACCATCAGCTACAACTTTATCAAATAATGAATGGCTAATCTGTTCGGCTATTTCTTTAGCAATATGGTTTGGAGATTTTCGAAGCTTTTTGGCTAACGAAAAGCATGGAAAAGCAATATCACCCTGAGTATGAAACTTTGGTCTTTCAATCAATTGTAACGTCTCTTCAAAAGTTAAAACTTCCTTTAAAACTTGTGATATTTCATTAGCATATATTGCTAAATAATTCATATTCTTCATCTCCTATCTGTTATTTCCATCGGTACGTTTACTGTCCAATTCTCTACTTTTACTGTCCATACTCATACGTTTACTGTCAAAATCACTGCTTTTACAGTCCAATTCTTTGCTTTTACTGTCCATACTCGTACGTTTACAGTCCAAATTACTGCTTTTACTGTCCATACTCGGAGATTTACTGTCCAATTCTCTGCTTTTACTGTCCATACTCATACGTTTACTGTCCAATTCTCTGCTTTTACTGTCCATACTCGTAGATTTACTGTCCAATTCTCTACTTTTACAGTCCATACTCGTACGTTTACAGTCCAATTCTTTGCTTTTACTGTCCATACTCTGGAATGTGAAATCGTGCTTTCAAAAAGGTATACATAGAGTAATGTGCGGTTGATTAAGTAACTAAAGCTGATCATATTCTTTACAAAACTCTTGTAGCTTCATTTTTAATAGCAGGAAAAATATGAATTGCCTTTTTTATTTGGTACACCCCTTCTGATAAAACTAAAAAAATCCCGCCTCTAAAAGAGACGAGATTTTCCCCGCGGTACCACTCTAATTGTTCAAATTGAACCATCTTAATTTCATTGATAACGGTTGATTCACCGGCATACCCTACTTGTACAAGGTTATTTAAATAAAAATAACGCTAGTACTTTTTCAGACTGCTTCTCCGAAGTACGTTTCATTATGAATAATCGATTAGGCTTTCACCACCCCTAACTCGCTACACGTATATTCAAAATTACTGTCTTCTTCAACGAATGTATTATTTTTACAAATTATAAATAAAGTTTAGAAATATTTCAAGGTTATTTATTCCATAAATTTATATATTCCCATTTACTTTTCAACATCATGTTGTAAAATGTTTTGTATTTTATCTAAAAATGCTAGTTGTAATTCGTACTGAGAATAAATGCTTTCAAATGTGGCTTTAGTAATCGGAGATAGTTCACCCATTGCTTTCTCCTTATGTTCTTCTCCTTCTCTTAAAGCTGAAAGTTGCTTTGTTAATAACTCTTTTTGCTCATCAATTGCCCTAATGACTTGTTTGCTTGCACTAGACTCAGCAAATATTAACCCCGTATACAACGTAGTAGGTAAAATAACTGATGACGTAGCAAACGATTCGATTAATAAACTTTGAAATTCATTATGCCCTTTGTCGGTAATCTTATATATGGCTTTTGTTCGATTACCAGTTTGCTCAAGCGAGGCAATTTCAACGAGTTCTTCCTTTTCCATCTTCTTTAACGCGTGATAAATCGATCCTGGTAACACACCTGCCCAAGCATCTGTCTGAGATATTTGTAGGACTTGTTGAATTTCGTATCCTGACATTGCTTTCATTCTTAAAATTCCTAATACCATTAAACGCGTCACTTTCACACCTCAAATCTAATTAAACAACGTTGATTAAATTATCATTACTATATCACTACTATTATTGTGGAGTAAAGACCATAGTGGTTGCTAAGAAATGTACATTACCTTGGTTATTTGATGAAGGATGAATGAAGAAAGCGATCTCATAGGGTGATGCTAGTCCTTAGCAAAGCATTAGGCTTCTGGTACAGCATCTAACATTTAAGCACTAAACCACATATAAGCATTGGATTAACTCCAGTGTCATGGTATAGTAGCTCGTGCCTATGATTTCATTTTGCTTGTTAATAATATACATGAGTATCATACTTACTACCGACGTTTAGTTAGTTGTTTTATTTACAAATCTAGTACCTTTCAAGACTGACAATACGGGCTGATCAACTTCCCACTTAAAAGTAAATACTCCTAACAAGAGAAATCCAAGTGTGAAGCATACAAGGATAAGCAGGGAGACTACCATACCATTTATACTTGCAAATAGGGAACCTGATATCAATCTGGCAAAATACTCAAATGGGAGTATTTCTCCGATAACCTTAATCCAACTTGGTGCTTGTTCAAGGCTATAAAATGATTGGCTACAAAATACCATAGGTATTTGAATGAGGTTAGCAAGCATATTAATCTGTCCTTCATTCTTTGCTAAATTAGAAATGAATATGCCTAAACAAGAAAAACAACTCGTTCCTATTGCTAATATCCCGATTAATTGTATCGTACCTATAATAGAGATTTGTAAATCAAAATAAATGACTCCAACAATTAAAACGAGTAAGTTTATCGCAATACCTAATAAAGCTCTAACAATAGCATTCATTATGATAAAATACAGTGTTTTATAAGGTGTCACCTTTAACATTTTATAGACACCTTTATTTCGTTGTCCGAACACTTGAAACGCAGTTCCTTGCACACCCCAAAAAAGAGTGCTAATTGCAAGAACGGCAGTAACGAGCTGCGGATAATATGATACTGAATCAACAAATATGCCAACTCCAATCATTAATATGATTGGAAAAATTGCTGCATAAAACAACGAAATTTTATCCCTAATAGTTGTAATAAATATTGCTCGAATAATCATTTTATACCCCCATTCGTTACATGTAAGTATACTTCCTCTAAACTTGCATACCCATACTTGTTACAGAGTTCTTCCGGTGACCCTGCTTCTATTATTACACCTTCTTTCATTAAAAGGACACGATTAGCAACTTTCATTACTTCATCCATATCATGAGTTGTAATAACTACCGAAGTCCCTTTATCTTTAAGCTGTCTCACAATTTCATGGATGTCACGACGAGCTTGAGGATCAAGCGCTGCCGTTGGTTCGTCTAGAAATACGACTACAGGATTGTGTACTAATGAAATAGCAATTGATAGTCGCTTTTGTTGACCTCCTGATAATTTTAAAGCATCTACGTTTGCAACCTCCTCAAGTCCACATTGTTTTAATAACTGTGTTGCTTCCTCTCGGTGAAGTGACTTTTTATAAAATGCCGCAAACAACCTAAGATTTTCTAGTGCACTTAAACCTGGGAAGAAGGAAGTTACTTGCAGCTGTACACCAATACCACTCTTATAATCTTCCCGCCAAAATTGAATCATACCTTCACTAGGCTTACGAAGGCCCAACACCATTTCCAATGTTGTCGATTTCCCCGCTCCATTCGGCCCAATAATCGCAAGAACTTCATGGTCTTTCACATCAAATGACACATTATTAACAACTGATCTTTCATTGTACAACTTAGAAAGTTCATTAACTCTTATTAAAGTTTTTGACATATCACACACCTCTTTCATTGTTTACTCAACATTGAATATGCCGATAAAAAAATAAGGTTATTTTCAATATTGTTTAATCAACGTTGAGTATATTTTATACAAATTCATCATATCTCATACGTAAATAATTGTAAAGATATTTTTTACACTATTGGATATTTTTGTTTGTTATAAATTTTCAATGAGGTGGTTAAGATAGTTAATCATTTCTTGGCAAAATATTGTGTAAATCCGACAGTTAGCTAAGGTAGCAAAATAGTTTAAACGTATTAATAGCAAAACCTTTTCGAAAACTTTATTGCTATATTTAACAAAATCGAACAGTTGATTGCTATTTGTTAATAGAAAAGTTATAACGAGCATCTAGTTAAATATTGAAGTCCTACAAAAGATAAGCCACAGCAATTCGGCTGTGGCTTATTTTCCATTTAATTTTAACAAACTAATTTTCCCTGCTAAAGTTTCTGCTGTCGTTGGACCAACTATTCTTTCTCGTATAATGCCGCTTGGATCAATGATAAAAGTTTCAGGTTGGCCAACTACTAAATAATTTTTTGAGACTTTATCATCAGTATCAAATAAATACAGTGTTGTTGAATTATGTTCTTTTATAAATTTTTCAACACGACTTTTGGGCTCTCCACGATCGATAATAAGAAGCTTATACTTATCACCATATTGTTGATGAAAGGCTTCTAGCTCAGGCTCTTCATCTACACAAGGCTTACACCATGTAGCGAAAAAATTTAGTACAACAAATTGCCCCCGATAGTCAGATAAAGTATGAGTACCTCCATCTAAATCCTCTAGTGTGAAATCATAAGCTAGGTCACCAACCTTAACTCCTTTGACTCCTTGTATTCCTGAGACTAAAAAGAAAAATACGGCTGCCACCAAGGATAGCACTATGGTTTGAATCATTCTTCTTTTGTTCATAAAAATCATCCTCTAACTGGATTTATCATCATTAAGAATTACGTTCTACCAGTTGATGAATATAGTTAACAGCACAATCAATAAGCACGTGTACTGTTAATTCAATAATAATGTTGCAGTTTACTAGAACAAGCTTATTGCTTCTCTAACTCTTGTATATAGTCTAATTCTTTTTCAAGTTTTCTTTGTCGTTTCCCAAGCACAACTACATATCCAGCAATCAAGATCCATGCAATTGTGTATGCACTAAATAAATAACCCATATTCAGTTCCTCCTCGTTAGTGTTTATTTATTTTTCCATCGTACGCATAGCACCTTTAGCTCCGACTGTATTTTACTAGTTTATTTATATCGCCTATCCTACAACCAATAGGAAATAGGCGCCTCTGCAATAGTTCAACATTGTCTAGTGAATTTGGATTCTGTGATCTATCACTTCTAGTTCCTACTTATGCTACGATATTTTTTCGTTACAACCTTTTATGAAATTTTATTTATTAACTTCTCTTGAACATCTTTCTTATTTTGAACGATCGCAATTTTTGCTTTTTCTATATAAATACCTTTTTGGAGTAAAACAATATACAACAAAGTAATAAAACCTAGCGTAAATAGCAATGTGAATAACATTTCAGGCTCAATTCCACCTCCCTGTTGTGTCGGCCCATCACCAAACACGATTGGGTGAAGCTTTGAGTTCCACCAGCGTATTGCCATAAATACGATTGGAACGTCAATAAAACCAATAATTCCAAAAACTGAGGCTAATCTTGCTTTCTTTTCCCAAGCCCCGTCCATATGGCGAATCATAATATAAGATACATAAATAAACCATAAAATCAATGTCGTTGTTAATCTAGGCTCCCAAGTCCACCAAGTATTCCATGCACTTCGTCCCCAAATAGGTCCAGTTGTTAAGACGATAGTTGTAAAAATCACACCAATTTCAGCCGAAATTCCTGCAATAATATCATAAATTCTCTTCCTTTTTAAAAGGTATAAAATACTATAAACAAACACGACTCCAAAAGCCAAAAATGCAACCCAAGCTGACCCTACATGAAAATAAAATATTTTCTGTACGACGCCCATCGAAACTTCAACTGGAGACCATATAAATATTAAAAACATTGTTACTACACCTATTGGAATTGTTAACCAAAGAAGCATTTTATGAATTTTTGATTCTGTTTGCCAAACCACATTATTCTTTGTCATGCTTTACACCTCCATCACATATTCAAATAATAAGAAACAAATAACAAAAAATACAAGATCATAACCAATCATCAATTGCATCCACGATATAGCACTTGATAAATTCTCAAGATTAACTAGCAATATTTTTGTTGCCTGCACAGCTGCAATAATAATCGGACTAACTATAGGAAATAAGACAATCGGTAATAGCATTTCACTACTCCTTGAATTAGCAGTTAATGCAGCTAAAAATGTACCAACGCTTATAAAACCAAAAGTTCCTAAAAAGATAACTCCTAAAAATAAGGGAACGTTTCCTAGTAAGCGAAAATCAAATAAGATAAATAATAATGGTATAGAAATCAATTGAACTAATAGCACAAAAATGAAGTTAGCGAGCATTTTGCCAAAATAAATACTTGAAGGATCAATAGGTGCAATAATCATTCCATGTAAGCTATCTTGATTTTTTTCAGCTAAAAATGAGCGGTTTAACCCTAATATTCCAGAAAAGATAGTAATGACCCATACCATTCCAGGTACCACTGCTTTGACAGCATTACTCGTAGGGTCAAATGCAAAGCTAAAGGTCACAATAACAAGACCTGAAAAGATTAACATAGTACTTAATAGTTGTTTTGTTTTCCACTCAGAATATATATCTTTCCAAGCGATTATCCATGCAGATTTTAATAGTTTAATCATGTTAACTCACCATTCCTGCATATGTTTCATTAATTTCTTTCACATTTTTTGCACCTGAAATAGCAAAATCACCAATTAACAATCCTTGTTTCATCACGATTGCTTTATCACATGTTTCTATGAGTTGATGGAAATCATGTGTAACCATAATTATAGTTGTACCTTCCCGCTTCAATTGCAAAATAACATTATTTAAAATTGAAACTGCCCGTTGATCTAAACCAGTATGTGGTTCATCTAGAAGTAGAATACTAGGTGAATGAATAATCGCTCTAGCAATCGCAATTCTTTGTAGCATTCCTCTTGAAAATGAGCGAACAGGCTCGTGCATAAATAAGCTTAAACCTACCATAGAAGCGAGTTCTTTTGCTCTTATCTCAATATCTTCTACATTATAGAGCTTCCCGTAATAAACTAGATTTTCAATCGGCGACAAGTGTTCATATAAGAAACTGCTATGTGATAAGAATCCTATTTTTGTCTTAATAACCTCTTCGTTCGCTTTTAGCTTCAAATTATTTATCAACACTTCACCAGATGTCGCATCCATTAATCCACTAATTATTTTTAATACGGTACTTTTCCCAGCTCCATTAGGACCTAGTAAAGCGATCGTTTCTCCTTCTTTTACTGATAGATTGACTCCACGTAGAATCTCTTTCTCCCCTATCTTTTTCGTTAGCAAAGATGTTTTTATCACGCAGATCCCCCCAATCTATTCAGTCATTTGTTTTATATTAATTTTCACTTGAATTAACATATCTTTATAAGCATTAAACTGTTCATGAAACTTATCTTCAGATATTTTTCCTGCTTTAAGTTCATCTTCTAAATCTATCATTTTCGTCATAATTGCATCGCGCTTTCCAAGCAATTGTTGAAAAATCTTCTCCTCTTTATCCTCGGTTAAAGAAATTTGCCCACGCTGGTTTTTTTGACGAAAGTAAATGAAAAACAGCCCGCCCCCTATTATGATTACACCAAGAACAATTAATAAAATATGTGGGTTAAATTGTCTTAATGGTGAGTCAAACCACATTCGTAAATGTCCTGGATTATGAAAGCTTGGAGAAGTTTGTGTGACTGCAGCACTCATAATAAATATGCTTTTCACTTTACTTCCCTCCCCGCTGTTTTCTCACTTGATCAAGTTCATTAGCTATTTCATTTTCTATATCCTTTTTAACTTGCTTAGGAATATTCTTTATTGTATGAGCAACATTAACATCGTCTACTATTGTTTCCTCCGCCATAATAGGAAGAAGCATTTTTTCATAGTTACTTTTTAATTTCTCATAATCTTCTGTCGATAATTTTTGCATGTTATAATCCATTTCGAGTTCATTTAGTGTCGCAAATATTTCTTCTTTTTTTATGGTATCTACTTCATCTATCATGCTTTCATGAAAAGTTACATTCTTTTTTGAGAGCAGTGGAGATATTACTAAATAACTACAAACTCCTACTAATAATGTGGCTGTTATAATTGAGACTAGATCCATATCAATCACATCCTAGAAAAGCTTTTTTCTTTCTTTATTAATCATTTCTCTTAAAACTGCATCGGTGTTCTCGTCACGTAAAGCTTCATCAGTTGTTATTGAATGAGCACTGTTATTTTTTTTGATCCAACTACGAATTACTGTAAATACAATCACTCCAGCTACAATCAATACGATAAACGGTGTGACCCATGCAGAAAGGCTAAACCCTTGCTTTAATGGGGCTGACAATGCCTCTTCACCAATTTCCTCAACATAGAAATTTAAGATCTCTTCCTTGTTCATCCCTTCTTGCATCATTTGAGCAACTTCTTCGTAATATTCTTGCTTAACAGGGCAAGTAGCAAGATCATCCCCCGCATGTCCTTCCATGGCAAGCATTGCAACAATGCTCTGAAATTGTGCAGAACTATAATCAACACCTTCTGCTGCATAGGTACTGGAAGAAAATAAAAGTATAAGAAGCCCAGTTAAAATGAATAAGCGCTTCATCATTTCCCCATCCTTTCTACGCAAACCCTTAAGATACATGTCGCTGTACCCCTTTATATCTCGGTGTAACATTGCCGTATTTTCCGCTCCAAACAGCAAATATTGCGCCTATTAAAACGACCATGCCACCCGTCCAAATCCATTTTACAAGTGGATTAATCCGAATAACAAATGTAGCTCTTAAATCTTGCTCCCAACCACTTAACACAATATAAAGATCTTCGTCCCAATTACTAATAAGAGCTACCTCAGTTGACGGTTGTTCGAATGAACCATAAAAGATTTTCTCTGCTTCAGCATATCCTAAATCTTGACCGTTTTTGTTAATTTGTAGAGTTGCAAACACTACATCATTGATTCCTTCACGCTTTTGTTGTAAGTTTTCATAGGTAATTGTGTACTCTGCAAGTTCAATACTTTCTCCAATTGCTAGCGTCTTCATTGTTTCAACATTGAAATTATTTGAACCAATTATACCTACTGCCATTAGAGCTATCCCAATATGAACGATATAGCCACCGTACCGTCTGCGATTACGTGACATTAAACGGCCAAGTGCAACAATGACATTTTCTCCAGTAACTGACTTTCTAGCCTTTACCCCGCGACTAATTTCAAGGATATGAGTAAAAATCATGAAAGCAATAACAGCAAAGCCGATAATCGGATATGCTTTTCTAATACCTAGAAATATTAGTAACATAGCAACGAGTAAGCTCAAAATTGCTGGAATTAAAAAGTTTTTCCGTAGATTTCTTACAGTTGAGCGTTGCCAAGCGATTAAAGGACAAATAGCCATAACAAACATTAATGCAAGCATGATAGGTGACATTACTGTATTAAAGAAAGGGACACCAACCGTAACCTTCGTTCCTTTAACCGCCTCAGAAATGAGTGGGAAAATTGTTCCCCAAAATACTGCAAATGTTGCTCCGACTAGTATTAGATTATTGATTAAAAAACTACTTTCTTTTGACAAAAATGACTCAAACTGTCCGCTGTTTTGTCTTAATAAATGGTAGCGACTCATCATTACATATAGTGCAAATAAGACTGCAAGTGCCATAAAAATTAAAAAATAAGTACCTAAATTACTATCTCCAAAAGCATGAACTGAAGTTAAGACGCCACTTCTCACAAGGAAAGTTCCAAATAATGTTAATGCGTATGAAAGAATAATCAAACTAATATTCCAAATCTTCAACATCTGCTTGCGTTCTTGAATCATTACAGAATGTAAAAAAGCAGTGACAGTTAACCATGGCATAAAGGATGCATTTTCAACAGGGTCCCATGCCCAATAGCCACCCCATCCGAGCTCAAGATAAGCCCAATAACCTCCGATTATATTGCCAAGAGTTAAAAATAACCACGCTACTATTGTCCATCGTCTTGTCATACGAATCCAAAAAGCGTCTACATTCTTTAGTATTAAAGCGGCAATAGCAAATGCAAAAGGTACTGAAAGTCCCACATAACCTAAGTACAAAGTTACTGGATGTAAAATCATCCCTGGGTCTTGTAACATTGGATTTAAACCTTTCCCAACCTCTGGAATAATATCATTCAGTTCAAAAGGTTTCGTAGTCGTAGCTAACACGAAGTAAAAGAAAATAATATTACCAAGCATGATTGTTCCAATATAAGGAACCATTGGATTGCTTTTCATTTTTCTTGAAAACACAACCATCGTTGCGTACATCGTTAAGAAAAATGTCCATAATAATAAAGATCCTGCATTACCTGCCCATAATGCTGAAAGCTTATAAATAAGTGGTAAATCGCTACTTGTATACGTAGAAACATACTTAAATTGAAATTGACTCGTACCTAAAGCGTAGAATAAGACAAACATTGAAACACATGTTAATACAAAGATGGATAACACACCATTTTTCCCACTATTTATTAACTTTTGGTTTTGCTTTCTAATTCCTAATATGAGAATAATAAATGAATAGATTGAAATGACAAATGCTAAATAAACAGCTGTACTACCAATTAAATACATGGCTAATCACCTTTCTTTACTCCTCATTTTCTATCTTTTTATGAAGCTCTGGGTCATAGTCACTTTTATCTTGGTCTTCATATTTGGATGGACACTTAGTTTGAAGTTTCTCAGCAAAAAACACACCATCCTCTTGTATATACCCCTCTACAATTGCAGTTACATCTTCACTAAAATTGTCTGGTCGTACCCCTTGATAAAATATTGGAAGCTCATTACCATCTTCATCTCGTACTGTAAAGCGAAGTTCTATATTATCTGCATTCCAATCAATTGAATCTTCAATTAATAATCCTTGGGTCATGACGAACTTATCGCTGTACTTCTCTTCATTTGCTAACAGTTGTGTAAGTGTCAACTCTGTACCGCTTGCACCTGGTGTAGCAGCTATGAGCAATGTTAGAATTGCTATGATGATCAAACTTCCACCAAACAATACTTTTTTATTTTTGTTCATTCCATTCACCCCTCAACTTAGTTCACTCATTTTTTTGCGATACTTTTGTTCATCAATTTCACCATTAGCCAACATGTTTCTTAACTTCTTTTTATCTTGTTGTCGATTTGTAGCTTTAATTTCGCTTTCACGTTCTTTGTGTTTCTTTTTCTGAAAAATTAAGAGCATGATTGTGAATAAAAATATTAATGAAATGACAACGATTGCAATAATTGTATTTTTTGATAACCCTCCATTATTTGATGAGTTAGCTTGTATTTGGACACTAGTGTTGTTATTTGGTGCTATGTCATCAATTTTACTAGTTGTCGTTTCGTTGTCTTTTTTCTCATAAGACACATCAAATACTTTCTTCTCCCCAGCTTTTAATTGAATAACCTCATACAAATACATGTTAATCCCCATCGTATCTTGTGAATGCTGATTAGTTGTTGGTTGTATGGCAAAATCACTTGCTCCTAATGGTTCAAAGAAGATAATGTTTATAGCGTCCATATTATTGTCAGCTACGTATTCATATGTGAAATTTTTCTTATTCTCAGTAATGTTTATATCATGATAATAATATTCGATAACAAATTTATAGCCTTGCCCTGGATCAATAGGTTCTTCTGGTATAATCGTTACTTTGTTAGAATTCTTCTTCATTTGTACTTCTATTTCTTGAAGTGATTCTTTTGTTTCATCGAGGGTATGTGCTGCTAGCCCTATAAAAAAATTATTCTTATTTACAGGTAATGTTAGTTCGATACCTTGGCTAATTGACTCAGATGATTGATTTACAACAGTGCCATGGTAACCAACAAGAACAGTTGGTTCATCATTATTAGCATGAGGATGATTCGTATATTCTGGCATAACGATTATTGTAATGTCTTCTATAGATATGTTGTCGTAAGATGCAAGTATAGATTGAGGAAAGAGAATACTCATTAGTACCAAAATGAATATTGGAAAACATTTTTCCTTAACATAAGGAGTCTTCATTTTTTTCACCTTATTTCCCATTTCTTTCATTTCTAATATGATTGTATTAAAAATTGCTTAGTTACAACATATTGGTAAACCTATTGTCAAAAATCATCCATATTTTAGTTCACAAAAACTTCATACCAAATTGTGACTTATGTTACAGACATTACCGAAAGATATAATTCCACTAAAGATCATCAACAGACGAGTGCCCAGATTCCTATCATTTGGAGATGCCCTTTACCCTCGTAACGATAGAAGAAGTGACTTAGGGGATAGGCGACAATCCTAGACAATACCGTAATCTCACTAGACACTGAAGTCGTGTTTTGTGTAGGTTGCTTTTTAACCATTTTGATGCCTTAGGTTGTCTAATCGAACCACTTCATTTTCTGAAAAGCTGTATTGAGAGATGAAGCAACTATCTGAAATCCATTTAAAAAAATATAAACCATTCAGCTTGATTCAATAAAAAATTTACAGTATATTAATAATAAATACGCTATTTGTGATTTGTTTCACATATATATTAAGATCATTGTCTTGTGAAGGCTCTTATCAAAATATTTTTCTACTATTGATAAAGCATCTAGATGAAATTAGTGTTATGTTTGCACAGTGACAAACATATGCCTGCACAAAATTGTTACCACCTTATAAACAATGGAAATATAGCTTTTTAATGAACAAAAATGCACCGTACAATATAGCCGTATTGTACGGTGAAAATTAGTTTGTTAATCATCGTTCTGTGAGTGCTTAATTTTTTGGTGGTTGTTGATTTGGGAAGTAATCATTTATGACATGGTCTTTCTTTTTAAACACATCTGGTTCATCATAAACAGCTTTTTTCACTTTATCTATTTCTTCTTTTAATTCATCAATATTTACATCTAGTTTCACCAATTCTTCAGTTGCTATAATAATAGCTTCATTTAATGCTTCAGTAGATTTTTTCATACTATCCATTGCGCCTTGAGGATCATGGAATCCAGCAGAATTTTCTGCAGCTACAATATCAAATAACCACTGTCCTTTACGAACAAGTTCTTGTGCTTCTTCAATTTTAGATTCAGGAGCACCGGTAGTTATCATCTTATTAATAAAGTAATGTGCATCAATAGATATTTCTTCGGCCTTGTGTAAATTCTCCATATGAGTATCTTGAATGCCTTCAACCCGATCTTTAAGTTCTTGCTCAGTCTTGTCTGCATGACATGTACGACATGATTGCTCAATTGTTTTTAAAGGTGAAGTCCATTGGTGACTAGTAATCTTTTTCTTACCGTCTGAACGTTCGTATGGCATATGGCAATCCGAGCAGGAAACTTCAGCGATTCCATGCGGACCTTCAGACCAAATTTCGAATTCTGGATGCTGAGCTTTTAGCATTGGCGCACCTGAAACGGTATGAATCCAGTCTTGTGCAAACCCAGAATCTTTTGCTATCGTATCGTAGTATTCATACATTTCTTCTGGCTTTAATCCATTTGTCCATGGGAATGTTACTTCCTTCTTTTTTGGTTCAAAATAGTATTCTACGTGACATTGTGCACATACATACGTACGCATTTCATTTTTTGTAGGGTTTGAAATGTCTACTCCTCTTGCTTCCATAGCTGTTGCAAACATTGGACGAGTCACACGTAATTCCATCGTTTCGGGATCATGACAATCTGAACAACCGATAGGAGAATGCCCTAATTCTTCAGCACGAGGTACAATCTCATTTCGAAAGTTTGCAGACCAGTATCCGTCTCCGAATTCGTCCTCCTCTAACAAAATAGGAACCGCAGTACTTTTACAAGTAAAACAAGAACCAATTGACTTATCCGTAATTCTAGCAATATTGATATTATCTTCAACAGCGTAAATGTGTCCACGATCTTCATTATATTCCTTTGCAAATCCATAACCATTAAAAATTATTGGCAAATAAGGTTCTTTAGTGTGGTCAAATTTTGACGTTGGTATTGATCCACCGTATTTCGTATCAGACATTTCTTCATTACGCTTATAGCTTTCATACTGTAACGGAAAAATGTCAGCAAATGCTTCATTATTTATTTCGTCAGCTGATAGTCCCGTATTGTATAACTTTTTAGCAGCGGTACTTTCCTTCGCTTCATCTGAACCACAGGCAGCAATAATAGCGATTAAAAAAATCACTAAAGCAGTAGGAACTATAATTCTTTTGATGCTTTTATGCATTTTCCCACCCTTTCTCAAAAGATTCGTTTCGATTATTAATGTCATAATCGGCTGGTTTAAACCATTCATCTGTCTTAAAGTTGCCATTACCATGAGGGATTTGCCTATGACAATCAGTACAATTTTCTTTTGCATCGTGTGATAAATTATTTAGTGTTCCTTCGTGACAGCTTTTACAGTTTTCTTGAATAACGTCAATGGTGGCTGTTTTTGCATGAATAACATCAGGAATCTTATCAGCACCAAATGTATTCATGTAAATATCATGCGTTCCAGCTTTCGCTTTAAATAGTATTTTCTTTCCAAGGCTATCAGTTGGAGCATGACACTTATTACAAGCGATATTTGCATGTGTAGAGTCTGCAAAGCTACTATAGGCTGAATCCATCGGGTGACAGGTCGAACAAAATTCTGCACTATCTGTATAATTCATTGTCTCAGCACTTGCTACTGCTACAACAACTCCTAAAAATAGCCCAATTAAAATAATGACTTTTTTATCAAGCGCTTTAAGCTTTTTCACCATACCTTCCCCCTCCTCTTCTTTCATTTTTATATCTTCTTCATACCAATTAAAAGGCTAATAGGTATGTCAGCCACTTAATAAAATAACACTTGTGAAAAAATGAGCAATTTAATAAATATTGATTCACCGATTGGTGATGATAGAAAAGTATAATCATATATCATTCACTAATAAAATTGTGGAAAAGAGCCTACCTATAGGTTGATTGTACCTTTCCAACTAAACATTACCATATTTTATTGAATATTTGATACGACATTATTGACAAACTATTGTCTATAAAAAGACCAAATTGTGTACATTTGGAAAAATAATTGTTTCAAGTATATTTTACAAAAACGGAGCAAACTGTTGCCCCTAGAATAGCATTGAAACGTTTTTAACAGAAAAAATATTTTGTTTTCGCGCAGTCAGATATAAAGTATTGACAGACTAGGAGAGAGAGCTATCAAATAAAAAAAGTAGGCTTTACTATAAAAGTAAAACCTACCCTAATGAATATATATGTTCGTTTTTACCTAATGGCTGTTTTTAACAAAATAATGTAAATTATGAAGAGTTTTTTTGAAACCTCAATTATTGTTAAAGTAGAAAAGATGCTACGAACGCTAGGTTTATACGTGCTTATCTATTAGAACGAAAAGCAACAACCAATGCGAAAACAGCCTAATGTAAAGAGTCATCCTACTTAGCTGTAATGATGAAAAGGTAATATATTTATAATTTGTAATGATCG
The DNA here is from genome assembly GCF_033963835.1 of Cytobacillus sp. IB215665. NCBI lineage: Bacteria > Bacillati > Bacillota > Bacilli > Caryophanales > Bacillaceae > Cytobacillus > Cytobacillus sp. IB215665. The sequence goes on along the minus strand of NZ_JAXBME010000002.1, from coordinate 222,613 downwards.
TCCTTTGTTTAGTAACTACGTAAAATTTTCCTTATCAATTAACTTAACGATCATCAAATTTTGCATTATCATTTTTATCACTCTCCTGTAATTATTTGAAATGATTATTATATGGTTGGGTAAGCTCTAAACGATTTCTCTCTTTCTTCATCAATCATTTTTTTTACTTGCTCTTCTCGATAAGCTTTTTCAATTGAATACGAGCGTTTATTAATTGTTATTGTGATAGACAAAATATTGAATTTCATATGATTTCACCTCCTTTAAGTTCATTGCATACATTATGTTCAATTTGACAATAAAAAACCACAGGTAAATTTTCTATACCTGTGGTAAAAGTAATCAAAATTATTTTATAAATAAGCATTAAGAGGAAAGATTTTGCTATTTACATAAAAAGCCACAGGTATACTATTCAACCTGTGGCGTGTATGCTATGTTAGTTATTGAAAGATCCGCATTCCGACATCGGTCGAGTAGTAAGAAATACTATTTAATTTAATAAGTTTAAATGATTTGCGTAACATTAAATTCGACCTCCTTATCAGAATTTGTTTATTTCATAGGAAAGTATAACCAATTTATGATGTTTTGTAAAGGGCTTTTTTGTAAAAAATTAAATAATTTTCTTACTCGAGATCACTTACTATTTTTTTATATTTAATTACCATGTTAAATAAGAGAAACGCTAAGAGTAAAAAAATATAGGTCATTGCCATTAATAAGTTGACATTAGTCGCTTCTTGAACATGTTGATTAATAATAACACCTAAATATAAAAAGACACTAATTGCAATTAAAACAAATGCAATTCTTGTAAAGTCGACAATTTTAAATTTCAAATCACGTAATTGCTTCTCATCCATTTTAAGTTTGTCACCTACTTTTCTAAGTATCTATAAATCTACTTTAACATATCTGAGTAGGCCAAAATGAATGTAACTTTAACCAATTATAAGGTAGGAGCCAATCACAACAATAAATTAACGTAACTTAAGCTTTTGTGAATCGAGCTATAACAAAAAAAAGGCGAAAATACCTTCGCCTTTTTTTATTTATCCTTTAAGTGCGTTAGCTAAGTCCGCGATTAAATCCTCCATATCTTCAAGTCCTACTGAAATCCGTACAAGCCCATCTGTTATACCTAGCTCTTCACGACGTTCTTTTGGTATCGAAGCATGTGTCATTTTTGCAGGAACTGAAATTAAACTTTCAACTGCACCAAGGCTTTCCGCCAATGTAAAATACTTAACTTGCTTAAGAAGTTGTTCTGCTTTTTCTTCACTACCTACATCAAATGAAATCATCCCCCCATATCCTCTAACTTGTTTTTTTGCAATGTTATGATTCGGATGACTACTTAATCCAGGGTAATATATTTTTTCTACACCTGGGTGACTTTGTAAAAATTCAATAATTTGTTTAGTATTTTCTTCGTGTTCTTCCATTCGTATTCCTAACGTTTTGATTCCTCTTATTAATAACCATGAATCCTGAGGGCCTAATATGCCACCTGTAGAATTTTGAACAAAATGTAGGTCTTCAGCTAATTGATTGGAATTAACTACAACGAGACCAGCCACGACATCGCTATGACCACCAATATATTTTGTTGCACTGTGCAATACGATATCTGCTCCAAGGTTTAGAGGTGTTTGCCAATATGGTGTACTGAACGTGTTATCTACGATTGTTAACAAGTTATGTTCCTTTGCTACATTAGAAGCTCCTCTAATATCAGTAATTTTTAGCAACGGATTTGTAGGTGTTTCAATATATATTGCTTTCGTATTTGAACGGATTGCTGTCTCGATATTTGACAAATTGCTCGTATCAATAAAAGTCGATTCTATTCCTAGTTTGTTTAAAACTTTTGTCATTACACGGTAAGTTCCACCATATACATCATCAGTTAAAATGACATGATCACCGCTGTTAAATAACATCATCACTGCTGTAATTGCTGCCATTCCAGAGCTAAATGCAAACCCTGCTGTTCCTTCTTCGAGGTCTTTAATTAGCTCCTCTAAAGCATGTCTTGTTGGATTACCTGTTCGTGAGTACTCAAATCCTTTATGCCCACCTATCCCATCTTGCTTATATGTGCTTACTTGATAAATGGGAATAGAGACAGCCCCTGTTTGTTGATCACTCGGAATGCCACCATGGATTAATTTTGTCTTTGTTTTCATTTTATATCGAACCTCCATAAATCTGTTTACTTAAATAACGTTCGCTACTGTCTGGAAAAATAGTTACGATGTTCATTTTTTTCTTAGCCTGACTTGCTTCAATAAGAGCTGCATGGAGTGCTGCCCCTGAAGAACTACCAACTAAAAGCCCTTCTTTTCTTGCTAGTTCTTCTACTCTCATAAAGGCATCATTATCAGATATTGTATGAACTTGATCGAAATATTTTGTATCCATATAATCTGGAAGAAATTCCATACCGATTCCTTCAGTCTTGTGAGGTCCTATATCACCACCATTTAAAATAGATCCTTCGGGCTCAACAATGACTGTTTGTAACATATTATTTTGTTCTTTTAAATATTTCGCAGTTCCCATGAATGTTCCACCCGTTCCTGCTCCTGCAATAAACATATCAATATCACCATCTAGTTGGTTCCATATTTCAGGTCCTAAGGTTTTATAATAGGTCATTGGATTTGCCGGGTTGTTAAATTGCTGAGGACAGTACGAGTTTGGAATCTCATTAAGTAGTTGTTGAGCTTTTGCAATTGCTCCCCTCATACCTTCACTCGTTGGTGTGTGTACAATTTCAGCACCTAGCGCTTTCATTAGCAATTGTTTTTCTATACTAAATTTTTCAGGCATACATACAATTACGTTAAGCTTATGTCTTAGTGCTGCTAATGCTAATCCGATGCCTGTATTTCCTGCAGTAGGTTCAATAATCGTTCCGCCAGATTTAATTTCCCCTGACTGGAGAGCTTCTTCAATGAGCTCTTTACCTAACCGATCTTTAATACTGCCACCAGGATTGTAATATTCAAGTTTTGCATAAAGCTTTACTTGTTTTGGTAAAGGAAATTGCGTTAGCTCAATCATTGGGGTATTACCAATTAAGTCATGTACGCTGTGAACAACACGCATAATTATTTTGTCACCTCAAAAATTTTTTCTTAATGCTGTTTTCGCAAAAATTGTTTCTTTACATACTAGGCTTTTTTGTATAGAACGTTGTTTTTCGTGCTAAAAAATAAACACGGATATGATTAGTTTGCGTAGTATCTAATTTAGGAACTATAAAAAAATTAATGAAAAGAGCCCTGAATAAAAGCTATACATCCTCGGGATCTTTTCTTCTCTAAAGACTATAAAAAATCATACCATACACATCAGTTACTCAAATTTACGTAACATAAGCAACAAAGTTTACGTAAAGAGCCTTTCTTAATAAGTGCGAAGCTCTTTGAATAAGATGTGAGCTTACTTAAGCCCTTCTACCATATTCATAACTAAGTTGGCTGAATGTAAGGCAGCTGTTGGTAAAAATTGTTCGAAAGAGATGTCTGATTCTTTACCAGCTATGTCTGAGAGAGAACGTATTACTACAAAAGGAACCTCAAATTGGTAACAAACTTGGGCAATCGCTGCCGCTTCCATCTCAACTGCATACAAATCGGAAAACTTATCCCGTACCATTGCTACTCGACTAGGGTCGCTCATAAAAGAATCACCAGTAGCAATAAGTCCTTTCACAGTTTGGATATTTTCTATTTTCTGAGCTGCTTTTTCTGCAACGTTCAGAAGATTATTATCTGCTAGAAAAGCTGGTGGTAATTGTGGAACTTGTCCATACTCATAACCAAAAGCTGTTACATCTACATCATGATGACGTACTTCTGTTGAGATCACCACATCCCCAACGTTTAATGACTCTAAAAGTCCACCAGCTGAACCAGTATTTATGACATAGTCTACGTGAAAACGATCAAGTAGAATTGACGTACTCATTGCTGCATTTACTTTGCCAATTCCTGACTTCAGTAATACAACTTCAACTCCATGTAAATGACCCTCTGTAAATTCACATCCAGCAATAACACTTACTTGTTCGTTGTTAATGTTATCTCTTAAGATGATGACCTCTTCTTCCATGGCACCTATAATTCCTATTTTCATCTTGGTTTCCCTCTTTTCTATATTCCACTATTACTCTTATACCATTTCTCCGCATCACGAGGATATACTAAAACTCCATTCAATATTGTAACATATTCAACAGCAAAACCATTTACTGCAATAATCCAGCTCCACTGCTAGTGAAAGTAAACTTGACCAGTGAAATCAGGTGGAGACTATACTCCACCTGATTAAAAGATCCCACTTATAGAAATGGGGGAAAAATTCCTTAATATAAATTTAGATCAATTCAGGTCAAAAAGCCCATTATACACATTTCTATACCCCGAATTCATTCAATTGCTTCTAATTTATCATAGAAATTATTTCTTAGCAATTTGCAAGCATATCATCGTTAATATTATCGTAAAAGAGCAAAATATAATATTTTCGTACAGTCTCACATTTGATAAAATGGACGATACATACAATTGTGGAAGGGTGTCAGTAAAATGGATTTTTCTTTAGATATACTCAAAGATAAGGTTGAATTTTTTGAAGCTCAAGATTTAGCAACATTAGAAAAAAAAGTAAATGAACAAATCGAAGTTAATAAAGCTATCTTATTAGAGCTCCATCATATTTCTCATCAAATGCAGTTTGATCAAGACGGTAGAAGATATTTTAGTGCAGTCGTTCACTTTAAACGCAGCAATTAAATGAAATCTTTTTCTTTTATCTCTAAAAGATACTAGAACTCATCTTAGTAAACTTGGACATTGATTCAAATATAGACTAATTTGATGTAATTTCTTTCGTAAACTTTGTTGTCTATTTCTAAAAATGGACAGTATGATAAGTTTTATGAAAGCTCAGTAATTGCAAAAGTTGAGAAGGTGCCGAAGCTAGATTTTTACGTGCTTATATCTCAGAGCGAAAATGGGAAATTCATCCTTGAAATAAAATAAACCGCCTTTGCATACAGCAAATGGCGGTTTATACTTAACCTTCTGAGGATTCCTCGCTCGATTCGTCCTCTTTTTTATTGTACTCATTCTCTTGTAATTGCTCTACTTTAGTAGGCTTCCAGCCTTCATTGTCTACCCATTCCATATATACTTTGTAAATTAAGCTCCCGTCAACATTTGAACTAATTGTAGCCAAAGATTTATTGTGACCGTCATTTCCTAAAAACCACAAAGTATAATCTTCTTTAGCAATTCCTGTAGCATAACTTACCGCTTTTTCCATCTCAACCCAGTCCACTGAATCGTCCTCATAAACAGCTCCAATATGATCTGTTTGCTCCGTACCGACTGGTTGCCATGAATCACTAGTTATTGTTTTTATAATGTTAGTATCTTCGCTAGCAGTTGTTTCCTCTAAATCTGTAACTGGTTCAGGTGAACTATCCTCAGCTGTTTGCTCGTTAGTTTCAGAAGTATTGTTGTCATCTTCGTTAGATACTGCTCCGTTGTTTTCTTCTATAATACTAGTTTCACCGTTTTCTTCTAGATTATTTTCGTTATTATCTATGTCATTATTATTATCATCAGCTTCATCATTTGTTGAGTTAGTTTCTTGAGACTCATCATCATCCGCTATTCCAACAGCTGCATCACCATTATCTTGTTGCTCAATACTATCTGATGCAACTGGATCACTAACTTTGGAAAATAGCAGCTTTCCTCCAAGGAAAACAATTAATAAAATGACTATCCCAATTAGAATATTTAATAGTAAATTTCCTCTCTTACGCCTTTTATTCCTTTCGTAGCGAGGTCCCTCATATAAATCTTCAATATTTCCCCTCACAAAAAGTCCTCCTTACTCTTATATGTATATGTCTAATTGTATCATTAGATAGGTACCTATTATATAATTTTATGAGCTACCTTCTTCAATTTCATATATTGTTTCAATTATTTCATAGAAGACATCATTTGTCACAGCATTGTTTTCTTGTTGTTTTAAATCAACTACAACAAGTGCATATTTGGGATTTTGCACAGGAAAATACCCCGCAAACCATTTATTATGTAATTCCTCACCATTATCATTCTTAATACCTAGTTGAGCTGTTCCTGATTTACCAGCGACCTCATATGAATTCCCTTGAAACGCCCTTCCTGTACCTTCCAAAACAACTGTACGGAGAAGTTGCTGTAATTTTAAAATCGTATAAGGTGAAAGGGGTTGATTGTCTTTAACTGTTTGTATAGGAAATGAATATAGTGTTGTTTCATTTTTATATAGTATATCACTGACTACTCTTACTTGCAGCTCTTTACCACCTCTTGCAATTGTAGCCATCATATTTGCAATAGCCAATGGCGTAACTTTAACATTTTTTTGTCCATTTGCAGTTTGTGCAATAGCTTTCGGAGATGTCTTATCAGATTCTTCAAACCATATCGTTCCTGTCCCTGCGTATGGCAGTTGGTTAAAATCTTCAAAATGAAATACATCCCCATTCCAAATTACAGGATTTATTAAACCTAGTTTAGTAGCATATACTTCAATACTTTGCGAGCTTAATTCCATAAGCTCTTGAGCTAATACTGAAAATGTATAATTACAACTATTAGCAAAGCTTTCCTCAAAGTTTAACATACCAGAAAGATACTGTGACTTACCCTCTCCATACATATCTAAGTCACAATCAAATACACGATTCGATTGTAATAAATTGTGTTCAATCGCTGCAGCAGCAATAACTGGTTTAAACACAGATCCTGGGGTTTGCACTGTTAACATTCTATTTTCTAATGCATCATCCACGTACGGGTCTGAATGATTAATTGATGGTACACTTACCATTGCAACCACGTCATTTGTATCTATATCAATTAATACTAGGCCACCATCATTAAGTTGGTGTTTGTTCACAATTTTTTCTGCTGCAATTTGAATTTCTTTGTCAATCGTTGTTTTGATAGTTACAGGGTAAAAAGGGTTTGCTGGCTCAGTATATTTTACTTCTAAGCCAAACAACGGTCCATTTTTTCCATCTACATGATACAGGAGCTTAGATTGTGCTTCTGGCAAGACAAATTCATTAAACTGTTTTTGCAGACCAGAAATACCACCTTTTAGACTAATCGATTTTGCTCCTTTGACTTCTTCACTTTGTACTGATGCTTGCTCATATTCACGTACTAAACCAATTAAATGTTCTGCAATTTTGTCTGGCATTTCATTCTGCCGATTCACAGCAAAAACACCTGGGATCTTCAAATTATTTATCTCTGTCATTTGAGTATCTGTTAAGGTAAATGCCTTCCCCTCTTCAAATACAATAGGTTCGTTTGCAGTTTTTACTGCCACATTTAACTTTTCTGGAGACACATTTATTAAACGAGCAACTTGTTCGATTGGCCAGTCCATATTCTTGAGAAATGGAAATAAAATTAAGCTAGGCTGATTAACATATGTTAATGGTTCATTATTTTTATCAACAAACTTCCCACGTCCTTGGTCAATTACAACCTGCTGAGTGCGTTGTGAAACACTTGCTTCTAATAAATTGATTTTGTGCTTTGAAAACTCTTCTGTTTGAATAAGCTGGATTTGTATAAGTCTAATGATCAGGGCTATGATAAAAATAATTACAACAACAGATAAATTTATGGTTCTTTTTCTAACATGCATAAAAAAACACCTCATCAACAGTTTTGACAAGGTGTTTCGGATTAAAACCTATTGGACGGATACTATTTTCACTAACATTTCTCCACCAGGCGTTTGAACTTGTACTTCTTCACCTATTTGCTTGCCAATTAGACTTTTGGCAATAGGTGAGTCATTTGAGATCTTCCCTTCAAATGGATCAGCTTCAGCACTACCTACGATCGTATACGTTTCTTCTTCACCATCCGGTAGTTCAACAAATGTAACAGATTTTCCTATAGAAACCATATTTGAATTACTGGAGTCTTCTTCAATAATTTTGGCATTTCTAATCATATTTTCAATTGTTGTAATTCTTCCTTCAACAAATGCTTGTTCTTCCTTTGCTGAATCATACTCAGAATTCTCAGAAAGGTCACCAAAACTACGTGCAATTTTTATACGTTCAACTACCTCTTTACGACGTACTGATTTTAAAGTTTCTAATTCCTGCTCTAATTTTTCCTTACCTGCTGCTGTCATTGGAAATACTTTTTCAGCTGCCATTCCCTTCACTCCTCTTGTTATTAACGATCAAAGTTTGAATTATTCTAACATATGTACAATTACCATTTACGAATATCTTAAAGACGACAATTTTAATGATAATTAATCACGTATCATTAAAATTGTCATGCCAAAGATATGAATATTATACAATGATTGCATTTACATTTATCTATGCTATCGTATTACAAAATAGACTTTTGTTCAAGAATTGTTTGAATTTTTGTTACCATTAGGTCAATTGCAACATGATTACGTCCCCCTTCAGGGATGATTATGTCAGCATAACGTTTCGATGGTTCAATAAATTGATTGTGCATAGGGCGTACTACAGACACATATTGATCAATGACTGAATCTACAGTTCGTCCTCTCTCCTTAATATCCCTCAATATTCGACGTGTAATCCTTATATCTGCATCAGTATCTACATATAGCTTAATATCCATATAATTCCTCAAGCGTTCATCTTCTAAAACTAACATGCCTTCAAGGATAATGACATCTTTTGGTTCAACAAGGATAACCTCTTCTGATCTTGTATCAATTGTAAAATCATATACTGGCTTGTTAATGCTTTCAAATGCAAGCAGCGATTCTATATGATCAATTAGTAAATCGTTGTCAAATGCTAACGGATGATCATAATTTGTTTTACGTCGTTCTTCTATAGATAAATTACTTTGGTCTTTGTAATAGTAGTCTTGCTCAAGGATTAAAATCGAATGCTCTTTCAAATGCTCGTAAATTGCTTTAGTAACACTTGTTTTCCCAGAGCCAGAACCTCCAGCTACACCTATTACCACCGGCTTCTTCCCCATCTTAGTTCTCCTTTCGCATCATGTTGTTCGGGAAGACATCCTTGTCCACTCTAAATTTAATGATTTGTAGTGGATGTCTTGCTGCATCCAGAACGTTCCCATCCTCATCCCAAATTTCTTCGATTTTTTGAGTGAAATTTTCAATTTCTGGCCCAAAAAATTCGATTTCTTCTCCTGGCTTAAAATGATTACGTTGCTGTAAAGTAACTATTTTCGATTCTTGATTGTAGTCCAAAACTAATCCAGCAAAATCAAATGCTGTTTTCTTGCTATGATTTCCATACATTTGTTCTTTATACCCCGGTACACCCTCAAAAAATGCTGGAGCTGTTTCACGATTGGCACATTTATCAAGTTCTTCAAGCCATTCTTGTTTAATAGTAAAATGATCTGGATCAGCACAATAAGCGTCAATAATTTTTCGATACACGCTTACTACAGTAGCTACATAATGAATTGACTTCATACGACCTTCAATTTTTAAACTGTCAATACCTAAGTCAATCATTTTTGGAATTGATTCAACTAACTTTAAATCTTTCGGACTCATTGCAAATGGTGCGTCATTTTCTTCAAACAATGCCACTTCATCATCATTTGAGTTAAGGCTATACAAGTCATAATCCCATCTACAAGATTGGCAACAACCTCCACGGTTAGAATCACGTGCAGTCATATGATTACTTAACGTACAACGCCCTGAATAGGAAATACACATTGCCCCATGAATAAATGTCTCAATTTCAATATCTGTCTTTTCTTTAATTTCTCTTATCTCTTCCGCACTCGTTTCACGACCTAATACTACACGCTCCAGCCCTTCTTCTTTCCAAAATTGAACTGCCTTCCAGTTAGAAAGTGATTGCTGTGTACTTAAATGGACCTCTAACTTAGGAGCAACTAGTCGACATGTTTCGATAATTAACGGATCAGCAACGATAATTCCTGTTACACCAGCACTTTGAAGCCCTTGTAAATATTCTTCTAAACCATCAATATTTTCATTATGAGCATAAATATTTGTAGTTACATATATTTTAGCACCATAATCATTGGCGAACTTAACCCCTTCTGCCATTTCTTCATGAGAGAAATTATCGGCATTGGAACGTAAGCCATATTCTTGACCTCCAATATACACCGCATCTGCTCCGTAATGAACAGCTATTTTTAACTTTTCTAAATTACCTGCTGGGGCTAGTAACTCAGGCTTTTTAGTAATAACTCTTTGGCCATTAATCATAGCAGAAATTCCATCTTTTAATGCAACCATAATTACTACCTCCTTTTATGTCTAGCTTTTCTTTTGTTCTAGCATTAGCACCTATCTCCTTGGAGTCATAAGCCAAGCCGCTAAGATGGTTATAAAAACAACCTTCCTGCGACTTTTCTTATGCTTGTCACCGATATGCATGTGCCTTCCGCTTTTCTCTTGTCTAGCTCCAACGCCTATTCCCTCGAGGTCACTTCGTCTAATCACACGAAGGCAAACTACGCCTTCTTGTGATTTGACTCCAGTGCTTGTCGGGAATGAACGAGGCGCTTCCGCTTTTCTCTTGTCTAGCTCCAACGCCTATTCCCTCGAGGTCACTTCGTCTAATCACACGAAGGCAAACTACGCCTTCTTGTGATTTGACTCCAGTGCTTGTCGGGAATGAACGAGGCGCTTCCGCTTTTCTCTTGTCTAGCTCCAACGCCTATTCCCTCGAGGTCACTTCGTCTAATCACACGAAGGCAAACTACGCCTTCTTGTGATTTGACTCCAGTGCTTGTCGGGAATGAACGAGGCGCTTCCGCTTTTCTTTAATAAACTGTTTCTTTGAAGAAAAACCCACTATCTAACGGGCGATTCTGGGGTTGTATCTTTTCAATTTCTTCAATAAGCTGGTCTTTTTGTTCTTCGTATTGCTCTCGATCTTTGGCACACAAATCCATCGCATATCGATATTTTCTTGTAACCTCTAGTAAATATTGAGGTGATTTTAATACTCCATCAATTTTAAAGCTATCTATTCCAGCATCAATCATTTCTTCTAACTCATCTATTATAGAAATATCATTTGGACTCATAATATGTGTTCCATTTGTGTCTTCGAAGATTGGATATTTGTTGTTTCTTTCATTATCGTGTAGAAATAAATTTTTATTATTACTATCGTTCTTTACTTCCATAGACTTACCTTGGAATTCAAAGTAGTTACCAATCAATGAACGTTTTGAATGAAACATACATGTCATACCATGGACTTGTACCTCTAGCTTCACTTTCGCATGTTCCTTCATTTCAAGGATCGCATCCATATTTAACTCTCTAGCTAGGACAGCACGTTCAGCACCTTTTCTTCCCCAATAGTTGCATGTATACCAGTTAGTAGCTGTTGTTTCTGTGTTCCAATGCAACCTCATATTTGGTGCGATCTCTTTCACAGTCATTAACACAGCAGGATCACCGAAGACAATTGCATCTACCCCAACTTCATTTAAATAAGAAATGTAGTCTGGTAGTTCACCAATTTTGTCGTTATGATATATGCCATTCATAGCTACATATACTTTTCTATTTTTCACATGGGCGATTTGTACTACTTCTTTAATATCATTTCTACTAAATTCCCCAGCTAATCTTAAACCATACCTTTGTTCACCTATAATAAAAGCATCAGCCCCTGCTTGAATAAGTGGTTCAATATCTTCCACACAAGTAGGGGTAACTAATAATTCTGGTATCTTCATTTTTTAGTCACCTCTTCGCTTACTAATTGCCATGCCATCTCCTACTGGTAATATAGTTGTGTCATATAAAGGGTTCTTCATTAACCACTCGTTATAATTTCTTATTTTGCTAATAAGTTGATTAGTACGCTTATTTTCTGTATCAATTTTGGAAGCTACAAAACCTTTATATAAAACATTATCAGTAATGATTATTGTATCTTGTGAGAGCATAGGGCTATACATTTCAAAAAAACGTTTATATTGCCCTTTTGCTGCATCTATAAATAACAAATCAAATGGACCTCTATGTTTCACTTGTTCCTCTAGTTCAAGGGCATTGCCAAATAAAATATCTATTTGCTTTGAACGTCCGCTCTTTTTTACGAAATCAAGTGCAGTGTCATATCTTTGTTTATGACGTTCAACCGTTACAATTTCTGCATGTGGCAAAGTTAATGCCATCCTTATAGCAGAATAGCCAATCGCCGTTCCAATTTCCAAAATTTTTTTGGGTTGCGCAATACGTAATATTTGTAGTATTGCTTCTATTCCAACGAGCTCCATTATCGGGACATGGTGCTCATTTGCATACTGCTCCATTTCGTGTATTAAAGGGGGCCTCTCTTTTACGAGACTCTCTAAATAGGTATTCACTAGCTCGACATCCACGCTATGCTACCTCATTCCTCTAGATTATCATTTTTCCATTAGACTGTTTTCGCGTTAATTGTTGTTTTCGTACTAAGAATATAAACTCGTTACATCTAACGTTCGTGTGATCTTTGCATCTTTAAAACGATACAAACTTATAAAACCACTTCTTACAATTCTAATTTAGTAACAAAAGCAATAAACTTTTCGAAAAGAGCCTTAAAAAAAGAAGAGTTCGACAAAAGAACTCCCAACAACTCGATATATTTTACCATAACAACAAGGGGATTGCGAATTATTCTCCGCCTCCCCTTTAATTACCATTTTTTATACATATAATTTTTCGATCTCTTAGTCATTCGTAATATATTGTGCTTTTAGAGCATTATGTTCTTCAAGTGTTTTTGCATAAAAGACATCTCCCGATGGAGCTGCTAAGAAATATAGGTAGTCTGTACTTGCTGGATTCAATGCAGCAATGATAGACATTTCCCCTGCATTAGCAATCGGACCAGGAGGTAAACCAGCATGCATATAAGTGTTATATGGAGAATTCACTTCTAAATCTTCGTATAGTACGCGCTCCTTATGCTTTCCTAATGCGTATAACACTGTAGGGTCGGTTTGTAACGGCATACCAATATCCATTCGATTGTAAAATACACTAGATATCTGTTCTCTGTCAGTTTTTGCTGTAGCTTCCTCTTCAATTAATGATGCCATTGTTAAGACTGTGTGTGCAGACATTCCTAACCCTGCAATTTCTGCATCATAAGTTAATAATACTTCTTGTGTTTTAGCTAACATTTTTTCTACAATATCCTCAATAGAAGGATCTTCTTTGTAAAAATCGTAAGTTGCTGGGAAGAGATATCCTTCAAGGGGATATTTAATATTTTCACCTAGAATTTCTTCCGTCAAGAGATCAGGATAGCGAGATTGAAGCGTTGCTATATACTCTTTGTCTGTAAGTTTTGCCATCACTTCATCTTCAGAATAATTCGTTTTCTCTGCAATTATTTTACCGATTTGTGATAGTTGTTTACCTTCAGGAATCGTTACTTTAAAAACAACATCTTGTATAACTACACCGGTTTTAATACTATCGATCAACTCTTGAAAAGTCATTGACTGACTCAATTCATAGTCTCCAGCTTGAAAACCTGATTCATTTTTAAACTTAATATAATAGCGAAATATTTTAGCATCTTTTATAAGACCGTTTTCCTCTAATATATTTGCAATAGCAGTTGATGAAGAACCAATCGGTATCGTAATATTAACAGTTTCCTTATTCTCCGGGTCTACCGGTTGTAGAGCTGATTTTATATATACATAGCCGCCTCCAATAACTCCAGCTATTACAATTAATAAAATTAAGGTGATAACAAGTACAATTCTTCTAACAATTTTAGCTTCTTTATGTTGTTCTATAATTTTTTCCTGCTTTTCATTACGTGTTTCTTTCTCAGACATATCGTGTCCTCCTTTCACTCGAACTATTATACTACATTTTTTTTATCATTCGCCATTTGCTTACAAAATTATTCTAATCTTAACAGGTAAAATGAGTTAAGTGTTATCGTAAAATAATAATGTAATCGTAATTTTCAGAAAACATAAGTGCATCACTCATCCTAGACAAGCACTTGAGGTCATTCATTTGAATGCATTTTGCCTTCAGGAAAAAAGATAAAGTGACTTTCAGGTGTAAAGCCATGTGTATAAAAAAGACTGTTTTCGCATAGATGTATGATATATACGCACGTATACATATAGCTTTCGTGACATCTTTTCTTCTGTAAAACGATGACTAACATACAAAACCACTTTTTATGGCACTAATTTTATACGAAAAGAACCGTAAATAATGATAAACATCATGCAGGAAATATAGTTCAGAGAAATCTCACTTTTTTATCTGTTAAAATAGATCAGGCCGACTCTAATTTGCAGCTAAAGAGCTACAATTAGAGTCAGCCTGATCCTTATCTGTAATAATAACTAAATTTACGCTTCATCTTCGTTTTCATCAAGGAATGTATTTAGCATTTCTTCAACCATATCCCACTCTTCATCAGTTTCAATAGGCTGTAATTCACCATCTTTATTGTCATCACTCGGAACAAAGCTTGATGCATGAATTTCTATATCCTCATCTTCATCATGGTCTGCTCCAACTGGATAATATAGTACATATGATTTACCAAATTCAGCATTTTCAAATGTAAATAACACTTTACATAGCTGTTCATTTCCGTTTTCATCTACTACCGTTATTTGATCTTCGTTGTGTGTCATACTTTCACCTCATTAGTTTTTACTGTCCAAATATCCTTGTAAAATCATCACTGCTGCCATTTTGTCAATGACTTTTTTTCTTTTCTTACGACTAACATCTGCACTTAATAATACACGTTCAGCAGCCATCGTAGATAAACGCTCGTCCCATAATTGGGTTTCAAGTTGAAATGTTTCTTCAATCAATTTAGCAAATGCTATACAAGCTTCGCCCCTTGGACCAACTGTACCATTCATATTTTTAGGAAAGCCGACAACAATTTTCTGAACTTCATATTGTTGTATGAGTTCTTTTAGACGGTCCAACCTAAATTCATTTCTCTCTTCGTCGATTTTAATTGTTTCGATACCTTGGGCAGTCCAACCCATTTCGTCACTTACAGCTACCCCTATCGTTTTAGTACCGACGTCTAATCCAAGGATTCGCATATACTTACTCCTTACGGTGATGCTCTAAATAAGATTTAACTAACTCCTCAATCAATTCATCACGTTCAATTTGTCTTATAATGTTCCTAGCGTCTTTATGACGAGGAATATAGGCAGGATCGCCAGATAATAAATATCCTACAACTTGGTTAATTGGATTGTAACCTTTGTCTTGCAAAGCATCATAAACTGTAAACAGTACATCTTTTACATTTGTTTCGACAGGTTCTTCTGAAAAATTAAATTGCATTGTTTTATCGAACGAGCTCATTATATGCACCTCACCCTCAAGATCCGACTGTTGAATCTGTCAAGTTTTTCATACTTACATTGTACACTAAATCTATAAATTATAAAACGGATTTAACCCATTCTTCAACATAGTTTAATGCACTTTCAAGTTTATTCGGGTCTTTTCCACCTGCTTGTGCCATATCAGGTCGACCACCACCACCACCGCCACAGCGTGTAGCTACTTCTTTGACTACTTTGCCAGCATGGTAGCCCTTTTGAATCAAATCCTTTGTAACACCGGCTACTATATTCACTTTATCATCAGTAATAGCACCTAAGACAACAACGGCTGAGCCTAAATTTTGTTTTAATTCATCAACCATTGAGCGTAAATTATTCATATCTGCTGCATCTACAATACTCGTTAGAACCGAAACTCCATTCACATCTTTAACTGCATTGACTAAATTACTTGCTTCAATATTTCCTAGCTTTGCCGATAAGGATTCATTTTCACGCTGAAGCATACGTAATTCGGATGTCAAAGTTTCAATTCTGCTCGTAACATCCTTCGGATTTACTTTTAATTTGTTTGCAGCTTCATGTAATAACTGAACTTGCTCATTAATCACTTGATATGCTCCTTGACCCGTAACGGCTTCTATACGCCTTGTTCCAGCACCAATACCTGATTCTGAAATGACCTTGAATAAACCGATGACCGAAGTATTCGGTACATGGCAACCACCACATAGCTCTAAACTGTAGTCACCAACTTGAACAACACGTACAACCTCTCCATATTTTTCACCGAAAAGTGCCATTGCACCCATCTCTTTTGCTTCATCAAGTGACTTATAGTCAATTTGAACTGCAATGCTTTTCCAAATTTGTTCATTAACAATGGACTCAATTTGATCCAATTCTTCCTGTGTCACTTGACCAAAATGTGAAAAGTCAAATCGCAGACGATCAGCATTTACCAATGAACCAGCTTGATTAACATGTTTTCCTAATACATCTTTCAACGCTTGGTGAAGAAGGTGAGTAGCTGTATGATTCTTAATAATATTTGACCGTTTTTCTTCATTTATTATCGCTTCAAATGCTTGACCTTTTTGTAGTGTTCCTTTTTCAACGATAACATGATGAATATTTTGTCCATTTGGAGCTTTTTGAACATCTTTTACTTTTACTACAGTATCTTTATTTTCAAATAATCCCTGGTCAGCAATCTGCCCACCACTTTCAGCATAAAAAGGTGTTTTATCCACGATAATTTGTGCCTCTTGCCCTTGTTCTATACGTTCAACAAAGTCACCATCATTAACAATTATTTCAATTTTACTTTCAGCTTTTGTTTTATCATATCCAACAAAGCTACTTTCAACCTTAACGTCACCTAACACTCCGCCTTGCACTTGCATTGAATCAACATCTTGACGAGCAGCACGGGCTCGTTCACGTTGGAGCTCCATCTCTTTTTCAAATCCTGCATGATCAACCTTCATATGTTCATCTTCTGCATATTCCTCAGTAAGCTCAACTGGAAAACCGTATGTATCATATAAACGAAACACATCTGTTCCAGAAATTATATCACTGCCATTTTCTTTTTCTTTTTTAATTACACTAGCTAAAATCGATAAGCCATCGTTAAGTGTTTCATGGAAACGTTCTTCTTCATTTTTCACAACTTTTTGGATAAATTCAGTCTTAGCCTTTACTTCCGGGTAAAAATCAACCATGATTTCTGCTACGGTTGGTACAAGCTCAAACATAAACGGTCGTTGGATATTAATTTTCTTTGCGTAACGCACAGCTCGACGTAATAAACGGCGCAATACATAACCTCTTCCTTCATTTGATGGAAGTGCACCATCACTTACAGCAAACGTAACCGTGCGAATATGGTCAGCAATTACTTTAAATGCAACATCTTTTGAACTGTCTTGACGGTATTTTTCATTTGAGATATTCTCTGTCGCTTCGATAATTGGCATAAAAAGATCTGTATCAAAGTTGGTAGGAACATCCTGGATAATTGAACACATGCGTTCAAGTCCCATACCTGTATCAATATTTTTCTTTGGTAGGGGAGTATAAGATCCATCAGGATTATGATTAAATTGTGAAAATACTAAATTCCATACTTCTAAATAACGCTCATTTTCTCCACCCGGAAATAATTCAGGGTCATTGGGATCATTCCCAAATTGCTCTCCGCGATCATAAAAAATTTCTGTATTTGGTCCACTTGGTCCTTCACCAATATCCCAAAAATTTTCCTCTAATCGAATAATACGTTCTTTCGGAACACCAACTTCCTTATTCCATATTTCAAACGCCTCATCGTCTTCTGGGTGGATCGTGACAGAGAGCTTTTCTGGATCAAACCCTATCCACTTATCACTTGTTAAGAATTCCCATGCCCAATGAATTGCTTCATTTTTAAAATAATCTCCTATAGAAAAATTTCCTAACATTTCAAAGAAAGTATGATGACGAGCTGTTTGCCCAACGTTTTCGATATCATTTGTTCTAATTGATTTTTGAGCATTACAAATTCTAGGGTTATCTGGAATAACTCTGCCATCAAAATATTTCTTTAATGTAGCAACACCACTATTTATCCATAACAGCGTTTGGTCTTCATGTGGCACTAATGAAGCACTTGGTTCTATTGCATGGTCTTTTTCCTGAAAAAAATCTAAAAACATTTGGCGTACTTCTGCAGAGTTTAGTTTCTTCATGTTAATATCTCCTTTTTATAAATTGTTCAATAAAGCACTGACAAAAAATATTTTACTAATTGAATACTCTTTAATAATGGCTCTTTTCGAAAACTATGTTGCTAATGGCACCAAACTAGCAAAGTAAATAGGTTTAATACGTTGGACATTTTTTTAAGAAGAAAAGATGCCACGAACGATAGTGGTGTACGTGTTAATTACTAATTCGAAAATCAACTCCATGCGAAAACAGCCTCAAAAATATAAAAAACTCCCATCCCAAAAGCAGGGACGAGAGTTATACTCGCGGTACCACCCTGATTATGAACAATTTCAAAAAGCGTAAATTCCTCACCATTTCTGTTAAATGACAAGCGCCTTACAGAAAAATATGTTTGTTCATCACTCATGATAAGCCGTAACGTGGCAAAACGGCAGGGTTTATCTGCACTCAAGATTAGCTTTCTGTTATCCTTCACCTAGAATTTCTTTCAGCCTAAAGGGAAATTCCTCTCTGATTTTATAATTACGTAAGGTGGACTATAACATACTCGATCCGTCATCGTTTTCCGTATTATAATGCGAATTATAGACAAGCAAAACTTGTTTGTCAATGATTCATTAAATATGTTTTGGCATGAAGTATCGTCACTTTTAGTATCGCTAAAAAAGGAACAGCAATTATTAAACCTAATACACCCGCAATCTCTCCGCCAACTAACAATGCAAACATTATAACGATAGGGTGCATATGCAAGCTTTTTCCTACAATTAGTGGTGATAATACATTACCTTCAATAAATTGTAAAACAAGCACTAAACCGGATACGAATATAACCATTTTCATTGAGATAGTCGCCGCGATAATTACGGCTGGAACTAAACCAATAATAGGTCCAAAATACGGAATAATATTAGTAACCCCTATGATGCTTCCTAGTAACAAAGGGTATTTCATTTTGATTAACCAAAAACCAATTGTTGCAATAATTCCGATCGCAAAGCACACAAAAAGTTGCCCTCTAATGTAATTACCAAGTGATTCATCAACCCCTTTTAAAAACTCTTTCCCAGGAGTGCGAAATTTCTTTGGTGTTATGTACCATATTGCCTTATTTATATCTGGGTAGTCTTTAAGCATATAGAAAACTAAAAACGGAATGATAGCAATTAAAATAATATAGTTCAGCAATCGTTTCATACTGTTTAATAACTTTGTAACTAGTAATGCACTCTCTTTCTCAATTGATTGTAGCCCTTCCTCAATTCTATCGTGAAATCCATTTGGCCAATGGGATGTTTGATCACGAATTTCCTCAATCCAATCTCGATACGTCTCGATAAATATTGGTACATTTTCACTTAAGTCTTTTAGCTGTTCAATAATAATTGGTACTCCTTTATATAAACCAAAACCAACTCCTCCAAAGAACAAAGTATATATAAGTAAAATAGCAATAGACCTGGGAACTCCATGATGGTGGATTTTTTCAATAATGGGATGAAGTAAGTAAGTAATAAATGCAGCAATAACAAAAGGGGTAATTACAATTGCAATCATCTTTAGCGTTGGTTTCCAAATCGGTGCAAGCTTCATAAAAACGTATAACAATACAAACATTAATAAGAAGAGAAGTAAGCGATAAATCCATACTAATCGAATGTCCTTCATCTATAACCCACCTCTAATTAAATTCTGATCGTTACGAAATATCAACTTTAAAAAAGGGCAGAACCCGTAATTGGATCAGCCCCTTTTAGTCAGTAAAGCATCTTAGCAACTTTCTTTCTCATTTTCTTTATATTTTTTGGAGACATTATGTCACTTCTTTGATTCACTTGGTATGCTGCTACCCCCATACCTAATGCAACCAATGAAGCAGTAATTGTTCTGTTCATATTGTCCTCCTTAATGAAAGAGTCAATTACAAATTTATCGTACGATCTTCTTCTCCAAAGAGGTCATCCAATGAACTAAGCGTTCCATCTTCTTCAACTTGATGGGTATTAATGATACCTTGGTTTACTGACATCTCTATAAAACAGTTCCAACAATAATATTGGTTCACACCAATTTTACCAAGATCTTTATTTTTACAATTTGGACACATTAACATCAAACGACACCTCTTTATTTCCGCTTAGCTTTTAAAATGATGGTATCTTTGTTAACGGTAAAGTCATTGCTTTTAATTACTTTTTTTCCATCACTTATATCAGAAAAGAAACCA
Organism: Cytobacillus sp. IB215665; assembly: GCF_033963835.1. Classification (NCBI taxonomy): domain Bacteria; kingdom Bacillati; phylum Bacillota; class Bacilli; order Caryophanales; family Bacillaceae; genus Cytobacillus; species Cytobacillus sp. IB215665. The sequence goes on along the minus strand of NZ_JAXBME010000002.1, from coordinate 202,234 downwards.
TCTGTTATTTTATACCCTTCTATTGTGCCCAATTCTTCTTGGAAAAATACGTCTTCTAATATTCCAAGAACTTCCCCATTTTCAGATTTCACAAATTTTTTTGCTAAGCTATGGTGTGTGTTTAAGTAATGTGTATTTTTCTCTTGGCGTATCGAATGTTTTGTTGTAGAGCTGTTAATCGTAATCCCATCTTTTTCAAAAGATAAAACTGATTCTATTGGAATAAAAGTATCTCTCTGAAAAAGCCTTTTACCTTCAACAACGATTGATGCGACCTTTCCATCTTCTTGAACTAATAGATCAACAACGTTACCAAGCTGTTTGCCATCATGTGAATAAACTGGTAACCCTTTTAATAAGGAAAATGTCCGCAAAGATATCCCACCTTCCCGAACATTAATAGGTTACTCAATCATCCATGAAATCATAAGGTGTAACGTTTTCCATTAATTTTTCTTCTTGTACAATAAAAGGAATGTCATCTTCGTTGTCAATTTCATCTTCATGAGCCATTATTAATTTTTCACATAATGTTGTTTGTCTTATACCATCATCATTACGACTAACTCCATGTCGAAAAGCTTGTTCTTCACCACATAATATTAGAAATTTTTTACTTCTTGTAATACCTGTATATAGTAAATTTCTCCTTAGCATGCGGTAATAGCTTTTTACAACTGGCATAATAACAATTGGAAATTCACTACCTTGAGACTTATGTATGGAACAACAATATGCGTGGGTGATTTGGTTCAAATCTTGTTTTGTATAAGTAACTTCATTTCCCTCAAAAGATACAATAACCATATCTTGTTTTTCAGTATTTTCCTTGGAGTAAAATATTGAGACAACTTCACCCATATCTCCATTAAAAACATTACTTTCTGGTTGATTGACGAGTTGCAACACCTTGTCGCCAATTCTATATACTACATCGCCAAATGACATTTCACGTTTTTGATCTGACGGAGGGTTAAACATACTTTGTAGCATTTTATTTAATTGATCAATACCTGCAGGCCCACGATACATGGGTGCTAGAACTTGGATATCCCTTGCACTATATCCTTTTTCTTTTGCACTTTGTGCAACCTTTGATACAACATCAAGTACTTGATTAGGTCTACATGGTAAAAAAGATCGATCAGTTTTTTGTGAAACAATATCTAGTGGCAATTGACCTTTTTTAATGTCATGAGCAAGCGCTATGATTGAGGATCCTTCTGACTGTCGATAAATTTCAGTTAGACGAACGGTTGGAATAATATTAGCATCTAATAAGTCCTTCAATACTTGCCCTGGTCCAACAGATGGCAATTGATCCTCATCTCCAACAATTATCATTTGAATAGATTCAGGTAATGACTTAAATAGTTGATTCGCTAGCCAAACATCAACCATTGACATTTCATCTACAATTAACAATTTTCCTTCAATTGGGTTATCTTCATCATGTTCAAATCCATCGACTCCATTCCAACCTAATAAGCGATGTATCGTCACAGCTTTTAAACCTGTAGCTTCACTCATGCGCTTTGCAGCTCTACCTGTAGGGGCAACGAGTAGAATTGGAAATGGGTTTTCTTTATTATAATCACTAGGGTTTAACGAACAGCCGTGTAAATCCGCATATACATTTACAATTCCATTAATAACTGTCGTCTTCCCAGTCCCAGGTCCTCCGGTTAGTAAAAGCATTGGTGATAATAAGGCTTTTTGAATTGCCTCTTTTTGAGATGGTGCATACTGAACATTGAGATATTCTTCTATATTACCTAACGACAATAAGAATTCCGAATCTGGAAATTGATCCTCATATTCAGTTTGACTCAATATTCGACCAATATTTGTTACAAGTCCTTTTTCTGAAAAGAATAATGAAGGACTGTAAATTTTATCCTCTTCAACAATAATTTTATCTTCTTCAGACAGTTGAGTAATAATCCGAGAGATATCTTCTTCATCCATGGAATCACGCTTATTTTCTTCTAGTAACTCTTTTACATCCTTATTTAATTGATGTAAGTATTGATATGTATGCCCTTCTTGAATTGATTGCTGATCAAGCATATAAAGACAACCTGCCTTAATACGGTGTGGATTATTGCCAGAGATACCTAACATATACCCAAGCTCATCCGCTCTACTAAAGCCAACCCCTTCAACATCTTCCACTAGCTGGTAAGGATTGTTTTGGATAATTTGTAATGTTTCATCTTTGTATACTTGATAAATCTTCATTGATAATTGCGGACCGAATCCATATTGAGATAACGCAATCATTATTTGTTCAAGACCTTGATGTTCTTTTAACGTGTCAACTATTTGTTGAGCTTTATCTTTTGAAAGTTTAGGTACCTTTTCAAGAGCCGAAGGATTTTGTAATATTGTTGAGATCGCAGCTTCACCTAATGCATCGACAATCTTGCTTGCTGTTTTTTTACCCACTCCTTGAAATAAATCACTTGATAAATACTGTATAATCCCTTGCTTCGTTTGAGGAAGATCTTTCCTGAAACTATCGACATGAAATTGCACGCCAAACTTAGGATGCTCCTTCAGTTTACCAAAAAAGATATATGTTTCATCTTCATGGATACGAGGGAAATAACCTGTGACAACTGCTTCTTTTTCTGTATATTGTTCGTTCGTTTCCTGCAATCGTATGCGAACGACAGAATATAGATTGGCTTCATTGTGAAAGATGGTGACTAGATGTGTACCCTTCATATACTTTTGCTCTTCATTATACAAATCCAGCACTCCCTGTTGCTCCATCAGCATCATTTCCCTCCTTTCATTACGAATCGTATATATATAAGTTATGAGTAGCCATTTGATCTAAAAACACTATATAAAAGCACGTCCAAATAAACTGTAACAGCTAACAATCAGGGCTTTGTTACAGTACTGCAACTAATTGAAAAACACCACTTATAGAGTTGGAATTAAACATAAAATATTATTAAGTTATCTACGTTTGGATTGTTACTTTTCATACTCATTTCGTGGCATCTTTCCTTTATATAGTGATGCTAAAAGTACCAAAACACTTCTCGTTTAATTGCTCTAGAAACATTACTAGCAATGAATAAAATCTATTATGAAAACATTAAGTTTGTTCTATTATTTTTTTTCCATGAGCAGCTAATACATGATCAGGTTGAATCTCACATGCCTTATTAAACATTGCTAAAGCTTCCTCACCATTTTCTTTAAATGCATACGCAACGCCTAAATTATAAAATGCATCCGCATGATTAGGGTCTAAATGAATAACCTGTTGAAACTGTTCCATAGCTTGATCAATTAGATTTTCATTCGCAAGACATAAGCCGTATTGAAACCTTGCTTCGGCATCATCGACATTTAGTTCAACTGCTCTTTGAAAATAAGGTAAAGCAAGTTTGGGTTGATCTAATTGTAACAACGACATCCCTAGCATAAAATAAGTATCAGAGTTTGTTAAACCTTTTTTCATGGCTATTTCGAACATATTCTTTGCATCTGCATATTTTTCATTATTGTAGTGTAAGTTACCAGTGCTGTAATAAGCCGCACCATTATTTTCATCAAGCTCAATTGCTTTATTAAAAAAAGCTATCGCCTTTTCATTTTCACCTAAGGCAGAAAGCAAGTTCCCAAAATTAATATATGCTATCGGATCCTTTGGTGAATCTTCAATAGCTTGATTAAATACCTTTGCAGCTTCTTCATATTTTCCTTCTTGCATATATTGAATTCCTAGCTTATTATTATCAACCATTTTTAAAACCTCCAATTAGCTATTAGTATAGCATAGGAATGATACTAGTGCCTCAATACACTTTGATGGCACTGTTACGTTCATCAAAGTTGTAAACCCATCAATCATAACAGAATTTTATTGTTACTAAAACGTATAATTACAAGAGGTTGTATTGCACCTAAAAAGCTTCACCTCTGCATAAGCGGAGGTGAAGCTTTTTCTATAATATATTACTACACATAATCTAGTTCTTCGCCATTTTTGTATACAATATCAATGGTTCCGCCACCTAGGCACTCGTCTCCATCATAAAAAACAACTGCCTGTCCTGGAGTTATTGCTCTAATAGGTTCATCAAAAATAATTTTGATATTATTATCATCTATTCTTTGGACTGTAATAGCATTGTCCTGTTGACGATAACGAAATTTCGCAGTACATTTTAGTGTATCTGTTATTTCACGATCGGATACCCAACTAATATTCGTAGCTAAAATTGCGTCCGAATACAATAAATCATTATGAAAACCTTGATCAACGTATAAAATATTATTTTCTAGATCCTTTCCTACTACAAACCAAGGTTCACCACTTCCTCCAATACCTAAGCCATGACGTTGGCCAATCGTATAATACATTAAACCGTCATGCTTTCCTTTGATTTCACCTGATAATGTTTGCATTTCTCCAGGCTGAGCAGGTAAATAATTACTTAAAAATTCTTTAAAGTTGCGTTCACCGATAAAGCAAATTCCCGTACTATCTTTTTTCGTTGCTGTTGCTAATCCAGCTTGTTGGGCTATTTCACGAACCTTGCTTTTATTAATTTCACCAAGTGGAAAGAGTACTTTAGAAAGTTGCTCTTGGCCTAGTTGATTTAAAAAATAAGTTTGGTCTTTGTTTTCATCTAGCCCACGGAGCATTTTATATTCTCCATTACGATATGCAACTCTTGCATAATGACCCGTCGCCACATAATCGGCTCCTAAAGCTAGTGCATGATCTAAAAAGGCTTTAAATTTAATTTCTTTATTACACATTACATCTGGGTTAGGTGTCCTACCTGCTTTGTATTCATCTAAAAAGTAAGTAAATACTTTATCCCAATATTGTTTTTCGAAATTAACTGCATAGTAGGGAATACCAATTTGATTACATACTTGAATGACATCGTTATAATCTTCAGTTGCTGTACAAACACCATTTTCATCAGTATCATCCCAATTTTTCATAAAAATACCAATTACATCATAACCTTGTTCTTTTAACAGCAATGCAGCAACCGAAGAATCGACCCCACCCGACATACCGACAACAACACGAGTATCGTTAGGAGCTTTGCTCATTACTTTCACCTCATTTATATAATAATGTTTAATATTTTGTTAGTCGTTTCACAACTTTTGTTATTTCATATGCTGCTTTTCTAATTTCTTCCTCGTTATTTCCATAACCAAAACTAAATCTGATCGAAGATTGTATCCTCTCCGAATCTTTCCCAAACATCGCTACTAGAACATGCGATGGATCAACAGAACCGGCAGTACAAGCCGAGCCACTGGAAGCCGCAATACCAATAAGATCTAAGTTAACGAGTAAAGCCTCGACACTTACTCCTGCAAAACTAACATTTAATATGTTTGGTACAGTCAATTCAAGATCTCCATTGATGCTAAAATCAATTTCTTCTCGTTTGAATATATCTATCATTTGTTTTTTATAGCTGCTATATAACTCAAAGCGTTCATTCCTGCCTTTGTCGCTTAATTGAACAGCATGCTTAAGACCGACAATGCTCGCCACGTTTTCAGTGCCTGCCCGTCTCTTTCTTTCTTGTTCACCACCATGTACGCTTGGAGTAATTTTCACTCCAGAACGAACGTATAAATACCCAACACCTTTTGGGCCGTTAATTTTATGCCCTGAAACTGATAATAAATCAATACCAAGATCATCGACATTAATAGGGTACAAATTATACCCCTGTACTATATCTGAATGAACATACGCACCATTTGCTCTTACAATTTCACTTAACTCTTTAATTGGTTGTATTGTACCAACTTCGTTATTAGCTAACATCATTGACACAAGAATTGTTTGATCTGTCAATGATGCCTTTACATCCTCAATAGAAACACTTCCGTTTTCCTGCACTGGTAAATACGTAACCTTAAAGCCTTGGGTTTCTAAATATTCACAAGTATGCAAAATAGCGTGATGCTCAACTTTAGTTGTAATTATATGGTTACCTCGATGTTTATTTGCTAATGCAACTCCAATTAGAGCTAAATTATCTGCTTCCGTACCACCACTCGTAAAAATAATTTCTGTTGACTTCGCACCAATACTAGCAGAGATTGTTTGTCTAGCATCATCTATGGCTTGTCGACTTTCTCTGCCAAAGGAGTGAATACTAGAAGGGTTGCCGAAAATTTCACTCATATATGGGCTCATCTCTTTAACAACGTCTGGATGAGTTGGAGAAGTTGCCGCATGGTCAAGATATATTCTTTCCATTGTATTCCTCCTTAAATGAAATGCGCAAGCGACATGCTCAACCTCGAACCTTAAGGGAATAGGCGCTGTTGTAGCTAGACTTCATGAAATGCGCAAACAACTTATATATAAAACATGTAAGATTCTTGATCTCCACCACTGTAACTTGCTAAATCCTCTAGTGTAGTATTATCTAAGACATCTTTCACAGCATCACGAATTCGTATCCATAACTGCCTTTTGGCAGGCTCTTCATCATCTAAAACCTCAACTGGACTAATTGGTCCCTCTAAAACTCTAATAATATCACCAGCAGTTATCTTTGCTGGATCATCCGCTAACACATATCCACCGTACGCTCCTCTAATACTTTTTACTAGCCTGGCATTGCGTAAAGGAGCAATCAATTGCTCTAAATAATGTTCGGATAGATCATGAGTTTTAGCGATAGATTTTAATGAAATAGGCCCATCACCGTATTTCTTGGCCAATTCAATCATTATTGTAAGTCCATACCTACCTTTAGTCGAAATCTTCATCCTTTATATCCCTCCACAAATAAGAAATGCTTAGACACTAGATTTCCCCACGCCTGTGGGCAACGGTGAAATTGGCATCTTGATCCTGGTTATAAGCATAAGACGAACCTACGAGAATCGATTTAAGATCGACTTCTTGTCGTATTAGCTTATTACCGCTAGCCGATGGTGCAAGGACTGACATTGTCGAAGTCATTTAGTCCCGTTCACAATCAAAATTTATATCATAAAATGGTTGACAGCTAACCATTGTAAAGTTACAGACGGCTTTTCTCGCATGCATTGTTGTACGTACAATTCGTTAATCACTATTCGTGGCACCTTTTCTTCATTAAAATATGCCAATAGAATAAAATCACTTTATACTTAAACCATCAATGCTTACGAAAAGAGTCTACATATTTAATATTAAGCATTTGCCATTATACCATAATAGTGTATTGTAATACATATTAACATCCTAGAACAAGAACAAAGATTCCAAAAAGTAGGAGAGATGATCACTTTGTTATTCGAGTCATTGGTTGAATCCCCGTTATCATTTCGAATGAGCCCTAGGAATTTAGACGAAATTGTTGGCCAGCAACATATAATTGGACCAAAAACGGCGTTATATAAAATGATAGTTAATGAACATGTGCCCTCAATATTGTTATATGGAGAACCTGGTATTGGGAAAACGTCGATTGCCAAAGCAATTGCCGGAACAGTAAATATGCCCTTCGTTGCTATTAATGCAACTACAGCAGGCAAAAAAGATATAGAAAATGCTGTTAGACAAGCCGAAGTTGAAGGAAGTTTAATCTTATTTATCGACGAAGTTCATCGGTTTAATAAAGCACAGCAAGACTATCTTTTACCTCATGTTGAAAAAGGTTTAATCACTTTAATAGGCGCAACTACTGAGAACCCCTTTCATGATGTAAATCCAGCGATTAGAAGCAGGTGCGGTCAAATAAAAGAATTACAACGTATTTCTAGAGAGGATATGATGACATTACTATTAAGAGCATTGGCTGATTCAACAAGAGGCTTAGGTAGCTTAGACATTGAAATTGCTGATGAAGCTCTCGAAATAATTACTCAATCAACTAACGGTGATGCGCGCTCAGCATTAAATATTCTAGAAGATGTAGTCATTGCATCAAAAAAGGTAGACGTGGAAAAAATCACCGTACCTATTAAAACAGTAGAGGAATGTGTTGAAAATAAAGGTTTTTCTCACGACAAGAAAGGTGATTTATACTATTCTCTATTATCTTGCTTGCAAAAGAGTATTAGGGGTAGCGATGTAAATGCAGCACTTCATTATTTAGCTCGGTTAATAGAGGGTGGAGATTTAACATCAATTTGTAGAAGACTAATTGTCATTGCCTATGAAGACATATCTCTCGCTGCTCCAGAAGTAGCAGTAAGAACGGTTAATGCATGCGAAGCAGTTGAAAGACTCGGCTTACCAGAAGCAAGAATTCCATTAGCTAACGTCGTTGTAGATCAATGTTTATCTCCGAAAACAAACAGTGCATATAAAGCTCTTGATATGGCACTAGAAGATGTTAGAAAAGGTTACACAGGTGAAATCCCCTTACATTTACGAGATGCGCATTATAAAGGAGCTAAATCGATGGGGCACGGAATTGGTTATAAGTATCCTCACGATTATCCTAACGGCTGGGTACAGCAGCAATATCTTCCTGATGAGCTAAAGGGTAAGGAGTACTTTCAGCCTAAACAAAGTGGACAAGAAAAACAATACGCTAAAGTATATGAACGGCTGAAAGATCTATTTGATGGAAAGTAAACTTTAATACCTCAATGATTACATGCAAAACGCCATCTATACTGCCTAAAACAAAAAATAAATATGTAATGGGAGAATTAAATAATACGCCATTTTAATTCTCCCTTTTTTTACTTACATATTTTCATGGAATGTTCTATTTATAACCTCAATTTGTTGTTCACGTGTCAATTTAATAAAATTCACAGCATAACCTGAAACACGTATTGTTAATTGTGGGTATTTTTCCGGATGTTCCATTGCATCAAGTAACTGTTCACGTTCAAACACGTTAACATTTATATGGTGACCATGTTGTGCCATATATCCATCTAAGATAGAAACAAGATTATTGATTCTCGTTTGCTCTTCTTTGCCTAGAGAATTTGGTACCATTGAAAATGTACAAGAGATTCCATCTAGACAATCTTCATAAGGAAGCTTTGCAACAGAGTTTAATGATGCTAACGCTCCATTTTTATCACGTCCATGTAACGGGTTGGCACCCGGTGCAAACGCATCGCCTGCTTTTCTTCCATCAGGTGTTGTACCTGTTTTTTTCCCGTACACAACGTTTGAGGTTATAGTTAATATAGATTGTGTCGGAACAGAAGAACGATACGTCGGATACAGACGAAGTTTATTCATAAATGTCTCAACTAACTCTGTTGCAATCGTGTCAACACGATCGTCATCGTTACCGAACTGTGGATAATCTCCGTCAATTTCAAAATCAACCGCGATTCCATATTCATTTCGAATAGGTCTTACTTTTGCGTATTTTATTGCGCTTAAAGAATCTGCTACAACCGATAAGCCAGCGATGCCGCAAGCCATAGTACGTAATATTTCCTCATCATGTAGTGCCATTTCAATACGCTCATAAGAATACTTATCATGCATGTAATGTATAATATTTAAGGTATTCATATAAAGCTTTGCTAGCCAATTTAACATTGCATCATAGTTTTTCAATACTTCTTCATAATCTAAGATATTTGAAGTAATTGGATCAAGGCTTGGTCCAACTTGTACACCTAATTTTTCATCTATCCCACCGTTAATTGCATATAGTAATGCCTTCGCCAAGTTAGCACGTGCTCCAAAAAACTGCATTTGTTTACCTATTTTCATGGCAGAAACACAACATGCAATACCGTAATCATCACCGTATTCTTTACGCATTAAATCATCATTTTCATATTGAATGGAACTTGTTTTTATTGACATTTTTGAACAATATCTTGTGAAATGATCTGGAAGCTCAGTCGACCAAAGTACTGTTAAGTTAGGTTCAGGAGCTGGTCCAAGATTGTCAAGCGTGTGTAGGAAGCGGAATGATGTTTTGGAAACGAGTGGACGTCCGTCAAGACTCATACCACCAATTGATTCTGTTACCCACGTCGGGTCACCACTGAACAACTCGTTATAATCAGGAGTACGCAAAAATTTCACAAGACGTAGCTTCATTACAAAATGATCAACTAATTCTTGGACTTCTGATTCAGTTAGAACCCCATTGTGCAAGTCTCTTTCAAAATATATATCTAAAAATGTAGATACACGACCGAGACTCATCGCAGCGCCATTTTGTTCTTTTATCGCTGCAAGGTATGCAAAATATAGCCATTGAATTGCTTCCCTAGCGTGTACTGCAGGTTTTGATATATCATACCCGTATGATGCAGCCATATCTTTCAACTCTTGTAATGCTCTAAATTGTTCAGAAATCTCTTCACGATCACGGATAACTGTGTCGCTCATTAAATCATTCTCTAATCGAGCATGAGCCTTGCTTTTTTCTTCCATCAAACGGTCGACACCATATAATGCTACTCTGCGATAATCACCGATAATTCTTCCTCGCCCGTATGCATCTGGTAACCCAGTAATGATACCAGCTTTACGTGCCTTCCTCATTTCTGGAGTATAAGCATCGAAGACTCCTTGATTATGTGTTTTTCGATACTCAGTAAACGTTTTCTCTACTTCTGTATCGAGATCATACCCATAAGCCTTGCAAGCATCTTTTACCATACGGATACCACCAAAAGGTTGGATGGAACGTTTTAATGGCTCATCCGTTTGGAGCCCTACAACGCTTTCAAGATTTTTATCAATATATCCTGGCTCATGTGAAGTAATGGTTGATACTGTCCGTGTATCAATATCAAGTACACCACCATTGTCCCGTTCCTTTTTCATCAACTCTAATACTTTATCCCAAAGTTGAGTGGTTTTTAGAGTTGGGGGGGCAAGGAAATCTTCCTTGCCCGTATAGGGTGTAACATTTGTTTGAATAAAATCTCGTACATCTATGGAATCCAGCCATTTTCCTTCTTTGAAGTTCTTCCAAGCAACTTCCGTTGGAATCGTACTCAACCTGTTCATCCTAATCCCCCCAGATTATACTCCTTTGAATGTTTGACGATAAATTTCTTCTAATTCAGTAACTAATGGTAACTTTGGATTTGCTGGTGTACATTGATCTTCAAATGCTCTGTCTGCCAAAATTGCCACTTTTTCCTCAAATTCTTTTTTATCTACACCATTTTCAGGTAAACTCATAGGAATATTTAGTTCTTTCGCTAATTTAATTACCGCTTGGATTAAGCTCTCTACACCTTCTTCAGTTGTACGTGCTGGTAAACCTAATGCTTTAGCAATTTCAGCATAACGTTGATCAGCTATGAAATGTTTATATTTAGGGAATGCTGTAAACTTTTTCGGTTTTGTTGCATTGAAACGAATAACATGCGGCATTAATAATGTATTTGCTCTACCATGTGCAATATGGAACTCTGCACCCATTTTATGTGCCAAGCTATGATTAATACCTAAGAAGGCATTTGCAAATGCCATACCTGCAATCGTAGATGCATTGTGCATTTTCTCTCTAGCAAGTTCATCTGCACCGTTATGATAAGCTTTTGGTAAATATTCAAATACTAGTTGAATAGCTTTAATCGCTAAACCATCCGTATAATCATTTGCCATATTAGAAACGTAAGCTTCAATCGCATGTGTTAAAACATCCATACCAGTATCAGCAGTTACGTGCTTCGGAACTGTCATAACAAACTGTGGATCTACGATTGCAACATCTGGTGTTAATTCATAATCTGCTAACGGATACTTGACATTGTTTTTCTTGTCAGTAATAACAGAGAATGGTGTTACCTCAGATCCAGTTCCTGAAGTTGTTGGTATTGCAACAAATTTAGCTTTGTTTCCTAGTTTAGGATATTTGAACGTACGTTTACGGATGTCTAAAAACTTCTGTTTTAAGCCATGGAACGTTGTTTCTGGGTGTTCGTAAAATAACCACATTCCTTTTGCAGCATCCATCGCTGATCCACCACCAAGTGCGATGATGACATCAGGTTGGAATTCTTTCATCATTTCTGCACCCTTCATAACTGTTTCAATAGATGGATCTGGCTCAACATTTGAGAAAATTTCACAATGGACGTAATCTTGACGTTTACGTAAATAATAAAGAACTTTATCAACATAGCCAAGCTTCACCATACCTGGGTCCGTTACAATCAAAGCTTTTGAGATTTCAGGCATTTTTGCTAAATATTGAGTAGAATGCTTTTCAAAGTAAACTTTTGGTGGAAGCTTAAACCATTGCATATTGACATTCCTTTTCGCAATTTTTTTTACATTTAATAAGTTCGCTGTTCCAACATTTGAAGATACAGAGTTCTTGCCGTAAGATCCACATCCTAATGTTAATGAAGGAATATATGCATTATAAATATCTCCGATTGCACCTTGTGAAGATGGAGCATTCACAATGACACGGCATGCTTTCATACGTTTCCCATAAGTTTCTATTGTTTCTTGGTCTTCAGAATGAATTACAGCAGAGTGACCTAGACCTCCAAACTCTAGCATTTCTTCTGCACGAGTAATCCCTTCCTCTGTATTATTAACTTTATAACAAGCTAGTACTGGACTAAGCTTTTCTCTTGAAAGTGGGTGAGCTTCACCTACACCTTTTAATTCAGCGATTAGAATTTTAGTATCTTTTGGTACTTCTACACCAGCCATTTTGGCGATTTCATAAGCTGGTTTACCAACGATATTTGGATTAACTGCACATTTGTTTTCATCAATAACAAGTTTTTCTACTTTTTTCTTTTCGTTTTCTGATAAGAAGTAACAAGAATGATATATCATTTCTTTTTTCACTTCATCATAAATATCTTTATCGATAATAACAGCTTGTTCAGAAGCACAAATCATGCCATTATCAAATGTTTTTGATAAAATTAAATCATTTACAGAACGTTTCACATCAGCAGATTTTTCAATATAACACGGTACGTTACCAGCACCTACACCTAACGCAGGTTTACCAGTACTATACGCTGATTTAACCATCCCTGGACCACCTGTCGCCAAGACGATCGCAACCCCATCATGATTCATTAATTGTTTTGTTGCTTCGATAGATGGCGTTTCTATCCATTGTATACAACCTTCAGGTGCTCCTGCTTTTACTGCTGCGTCACGAAGAATTCTTGCAGCTTCACTACTACATTTTTGTGCAGATGGGTGGAAAGCAAAAATAATTGGGTTTCTAGTTTTAATTGCAATAATTGCTTTAAACATCGTTGTTGATGTTGGATTTGTCACTGGTGTTACACCAGCAACAACACCAACTGGCTCTGCAACTTCGATTACACCTTCGTGTTCATTATCATTAATAATGCCGACAGTTTTATCATATTTAACGTTATGATAAATGTACTCTGTAGCAAAAATGTTTTTAATAATTTTATCCTCATAAACACCACGTTTTGTTTCATCAACTGCTAGCTTAGCTAATTGCATATGTTGATCTAATCCTGCTAAAGCCATTTCTTTTACTATGTCATTGATCATTTCTTGATCATAATTGCGAAATTCCTTTAACGCTTTAGAACCACGATCAACTAAAGAATTAATCATTTTTGTAACATCTTGTTGTTGTTTTAATACTTTTTCTTCAACAGCCATTTGAAACTCCTCCTAATTTCTTGCTAAAAGTTTGTGAATGTTTTCACATGTGAATGTTAAAAAAAAGCTACTTACTTGTTACTTTACGTTTTTTACTAAATTTATTAACTAACTATCTTACACGTTTATTATACTATCGATATGTTGTGAATAGTTACAATAAATTTGACGACATTGTGAATAATTTCACATATATTATTAAACTCATATTTCCCACTTTTTACATCTTTTGATACTTAAAAAAACTAGTAAATGTATAAAAATTATAATAGCCGTCCATTCTATTAATAGAAAATCTACTATATAGTAAATTAAATTTTTCAGAAGATAGGAGTGTTTATGTGAAAGTTCGTCAAGATGCATGGTCTCATGAAGAAGACCTATTACTCGCAGAAACAGTACTTCGCTATATTCGTGAAGGTGGAACTCAGTTATTAGCCTTCGAAGAAGTAGGTGATAAGCTTAACCGAACTTCTGCTGCTTGTGGATTTCGGTGGAACGCGGAAGTAAGAGGAAAGTATGATCAAGCTATCGCCATTGCGAAAAAACAAAGAAAAGAAAGAAAGAGAGCGTTAGACAGATTAAAGAAGCAAGATGAGCTTCCTAGTACAATTTCACTACCACAGATTACTACAGTTGATGATAGCAATCCAGTAGAGACCTATAATCTAAATAATGAGTTCACGACAGAGTTGTTGACTACGCCAGTGAGTACATCAGTGCCATCTATAGAATCATCAGCTGGATCAAATTCAATATCTCTAGAAGATTGCATTTCTTATTTAAAAGAACTTAAAGTACAAGATCAACATTCAATGAGATTGCAGCAAGAAAATGTACAATTACAACAAGAAAACCAAACTCTTTCAAAGCAAAATAAAGAACTAGTTATAAAGCTTGAAAAAATGTCGGAAAAGCAATCTATGATACAAGAAGACTATCAAGCATTAGTACAAATTATGGATCGAGCACGTAAAATGGTTTTATTTGATGATAATGAAGAAAGACCATCTCCGGCTTTCAGAATGGATAAAAACGGAAATTTAGAACAATTAGCTAAGTAAAAAACGTGGTCTATCTTTAGACCACGTTTTTGTCATTGTCGAAACGCGAAGGTCCAAGTCGAGCTCCGTTAAATGTAGAGTATGTTTAACCCTGATTTACTCGTTTAATTGGTATATCTGTTAACAGTTCAGTAACCACATGACTTGCCATTATTAGCCCTGCTACTGATGGAACAAATGCGTTGGATGATGGTGGCATTTTAGCTTTTCTAATAGGCGTATTTTCATCAGGAACAATTTTCTTGCGAATATCCTCCCGAATCACAATAGGACTCTCGTCAGAAAACACTACTTTAATCCCCTTACGGATACCCTCTTTACGTAATTTCGTTCGAATAACTTTTGCAATAGGATCAGTATGAGTTTTAGAAATATCAGCTATTTTAAAACGTGTAGGGTCCATTTTATTTGCTGCACCCATACTTGAAATAATCGGAATCTTTCTCTGCAAGCATTCCTTCATTAAATGGATTTTGTAACAAATCGTATCAGACGCATCTATAACAAAATCTATTCCATAACTAAAAAACTCCTCATACGTCTCCTCTGTATAAAACATTTTCAACGCAATCACTTGACACTCTGGATTAATATCTTTTATACGGTCCTTCATGAGGTCAGCTTTTGGCTTGCCAACTGTTGAGAGTAACGCGTGAATTTGTCGATTTACATTTGTAATATCAACATCATCCTTATCAACTAATATAAGCCTTCCTACACCAGATCGAGCTAGTGCTTCAGCTGCAAATGAACCTACACCACCAATTCCAAGTACTGCCACTGTGCTATTTTTTAAAATGTTTAATCCTTCTATCCCAATCGCTAATTCATTTCTAGAAAATTGATGTAGCATATTCTCAACTCCGTTTGTCACAAACTTTTTCAAGGTTTTCCGATAAAAATAATATCATAAATTATAATAAATACAAGATTTGAACATCATTTTTTCGTAAAGATACAAAATGTAACAGTATTGGCAAAAAGTCGTTTTGTATCGTTGCTGTCGTAATCTAGAACAAAAGTTGCAACGAACTGTAGCTGTGAACAATTTTTTATTTCTTAGGAAAACAGTCCATTGTAAGATTTTCAAGCTACGTCTGTTACAAATGTACGGTATTTATGTACTTTAATAGATACAAAAACCCTATACATCATGTATAGGGTTTACCTTTTTTGTTTTATTATAACGGAAGTCCCAATTGTGCCGTCGATGCCTTCGTTTTGATCCCGCACTCCGCAGGTGGGTGCCCTGTTCCAAATGTTAGTACGTCCTTAAAATCCAGAAGGCATGTACGCCGTTTGAAAACTCAAGCTCCCGTATAACTTATTGTTCGGTCAAAACAATAGGTTATAAGACGAACACATCAGGACTTTCAAGTTCTGTTATTATAATATCACACCAATTTACAGTTATCAAGTTGAGGAAATATTGGACATATTAGCTTTTTTTCACAGTTAGCGCTAAATTAAGTTCAGCTAATTGTTCGATGCTTACTTCTCCAGGTGCTTCTGTTAGTAAACAGCTAGCACTAGCAGTTTTCGGAAAAGCAATCGTATCACGCAAATTAGAGCGACCTGCTAAGATCATGACAATTCGATCTAAACCTAAAGCAATACCTCCGTGAGGTGGTGTCCCATATTCAAATGCTTCCATCAAAAAGCCAAATTGTTCGTTAGCTTCTTCCTCTGTAAAGCCTAAAGCTTTAAACATTTTTTCTTGTAACTCTCTTTCATATATACGCAGTGACCCTCCACCTAATTCATAGCCGTTTAACACTAAATCATATGCTACAGCTTTTACGCGAGAAGGGTCTGTATCTAACAATTCAATATCTTCTCGAGCAGGCATTGTAAAAGGATGATGTGCTGCGTAATAACGCCCTTCTTCATCATCATGCTCTAATAAAGGCCAGTCTGTTACCCACAGGAAATTAAATTTATTCTCATCAATTAAGTTTAATTCTTTTCCTAGCTTTATGCGCAATGCACCAAGAGCATCTGCCACAACTGCTTTTTTATCAGCTACGAATAATAATAAGTCTCCTGCAACAGCTTCTAAAGAAGAAATAAAGCCGTTTTGTTCTTCTTCACTGAAAAACTTTGCAATTGGACCTTTAAGCCCTTCTTCTTCTACTTTTAACCAAGCTAACCCTTTTGCGCCATAAACACTAACAAAATCAGCTAGAGCATCTATATCTTTTCGAGAAAAAGAGTTCGCAGCACCTTTCACATTAAGTGCCTTGACTTGACCACCAGAATTAACAGCCCCTGAAAACACTTTAAATCCGCAGTCCTGAACTTGTTCCGATAAGTCTACTAGCTCCATCTCAAAGCGCGTATCAGGTTTATCAGAACCGAATCTATTCATAGCTTCGTCATAGGTCATGCGTGGGAACGGAAGCGATACTTCCAGACCCTTTACATCACTCATGACTTTTAACATCATTTGCTCTGTCATCGAAATAATATCCTCTTGATCCATAAAGGAAGTTTCAATATCAATTTGGGTAAATTCAGGTTGGCGATCTGCTCGTAAATCTTCATCTCTGAAACAACGTGCAATTTGATAATATCTTTCGATGCCGCCTACCATTAACAATTGTTTGAATAATTGAGGTGATTGTGGCAACGCATAAAACTCTCCCTCATGAACACGACTAGGTACTAAATAATCACGCGCTCCTTCTGGTGTACTCTTTGTTAGAATTGGCGTTTCAATATCTAAAAACCCTTCACCATCTAAATATGATCTAATTGATTTCGTAATATTATGGCGCATTTTTAACGTATCAAATATGACAGGTCTTCGAAAATCTAGGTAGCGATACTTTAAGCGGGTATCTTCAGAAACCTCTGATTGATCAGCAATTACAAAAGGAGGTGTTTTTGCTGAATTAATGATTGTAACCTGTTCTGCGTGTACCTCAATTTTTCCAGTACTAAGGTTTTCGTTAATCGTGCCCTCTTCACGAGCTACTACTTTACCTTCTATATGAAGAACAAATTCATTTCTTACTTTCTCTGCTATACTTAAAGCTTCAGGAGACATTTCTGGATTAAATACTACTTGAACGATCCCCGTACGGTCACGTAAATCAATAAATATTAAGCCACCTAGGTCACGTCTTTTTTGTACCCACCCTTTTAATTTTACTTTTTCTCCAATTGCCTGCTCTGTTACTTGCCCACAAAAATATGATCTTCCAAACATAAGAATCCCCCTATTGTATGTTTTCCATTACATATGACGTAAAATCATTCAGATCTATTTCATTTTGTTCACCAGTACTCATATTTTTTACATTAATTACGTTTCTCTCTATCTCTTCGTCACCTAATACAGCAACAAATTTTGCCTGTAACCTGTCAGCCGATTTGAATTGAGCTTTTAACTTCTTATCTTGATAATCTTTCTCCGCAATTATGCCAGCATTCCGTAATTGATGTACTATGGAGACGGACATATCCTTCGCTTTATCTCCTAGCGTAACAACGTAACAATCGATGTGACTCGTTATAGGAAGCTGTATTTTCTCAGCATCAATTGCTGCTAACAGTCGTTCTATACTTAGCGCAAACCCAACACCAGGTGTTTCTGGCCCACCAATACTCTGTACTAAACCGTTATATCTACCACCACCACATAAAGTTGTAATGGAGCCAAAGCCCTCTGCATTACTCATTATTTCAAATGCGGTATGATTATAATAATCAAGTCCTCGAACTAGGCGAGCGTCTACTTCAAAGGGAATGTGTAAGCTTGTTAAATACGTCTGAACCTTATCAAAATATATTTTTGATTCATCATTTAAATATTCCAATATGGAAGGTGCCGAATTCATCAATTCATGACCTTGATCCTTTTTACAATCTAAAATTCTTAATGGATTTTTCTCCAATCTAGTTTGACAATCGGTGCAAAACTCATCAATTTTAGGTTCAAAGTGCTTAATAAGGGCATCACGATGAGCCACTCTACTTCCCTGATCACCTAAGCTGTTGATAACAAGCTTTAAATTAGTAAGCCCTAAGCTTTTGTATAAGTCCATTGCTATCGCAATTACTTCAGCATCAATTGCAGGGTCATTACTTCCGAGCGCTTCTATGCCAAATTGTACAAATTGACGAAACCTTCCTGATTGCGGTCTTTCGTAACGAAACATTGGACCCATATAAAATAGTTTTGTAGGTTGATTAGGACTCCCGAACATCTTTTTTTCTACGAAAGCTCGAACAACCGATGCTGTACCCTCAGGCCTTAAAGTTAAACTTCTTTGACCTCTGTCTTCAAATGTATACATCTCTTTTTGAACGATATCTGTTGTTTCTCCTACCCCTCTAGCGAATAGCTCTGTATGTTCAAAAACTGGCGTGCGGAGTTCCTTGTAATTATATTTTCCACACAACTCCCTAGCTTTTTCTTCAACATATTGCCATCGCTCAACTTCATCCGGGAGAATATCCTGTGTTCCCCTTGGTATTTGATAAGACATACATTTTCCTCCTAAATTAACCAAAATAAAAAACTCCCATCCCTACTATACGTAGGGACGAGAGTTATCATTTACCCGTGGTGCCACCCTAGTTGAAGCAAATTACATTTGCTTCCACTTAGTCAGTTAACGCCTGATTACGTCCTTCTCCTAGTCAAACCTTGTTAATTGTAAATGCTCAAAAACAGTTGACCATTTTCAATTAACAATTAATAATTTTTCAGAGAGAAACCTCCAGAGTGTTCATTCGTTAAGTCAGCATGATGAAATGCTTTCAGCCTAATGGCATTTCTTCTCTTTTCATGTGATTCCTTAACTACTATTCTCTTTCACTGGTTGCTTCAATATTATTTTCAGAAAGAATTTTATATTATCATACGTATGAACAGAAAACTTGTCAAGAGAATTCGATAATTATTATGATCTGTGCAGATGTTTTTTTAGTTTTTTTATATCTTTCACTGCTAATCCATACTCCGACGCTAATTCTATTAATGTAGAATCATTCTCTCTTTGAATAAAGTCGTGGAAGTCCACACCGAATAATTGGTTGCCTTCTTTTCCGCTAATCGCACTTTTCTCACTATATCTCACGAAAAAACTTCCTTTCTATACCATTTTCTGCTGCATCTATATTTCTCCATGTAATAGTAGTAGTTTTCCCTTCTAACTGAAAATATTTCATTAAAAATACAAGGAAATATAAAAAAGTTAGCGAAAGAGTAAAGGTGGCAAAAAGCTAATAGAGGAGGTACATTGTTTGTTCAAGAAGATATGTTTATTTGTCCTAATTCTTGTTATTCTTATACCTAATAATAAAATTACTTATGCTGTAACAGACACAATAGCAGTGAATGTTACAACATTAAACGTGCGTACAGGACCTGGTTTATCATATGAGGTCATTACAAATATTAAACAGGATGAACAGTTTACATTAATAGCAACAAAAGACGATTGGATTCAAATCCAATTACCAAATCAACAAACTGGCTGGGTTGCCTCATGGTTGGTCACCCAAAATCTCATTACGGAAAAATATAGCTCGCCATCAAAAGTTACTGCAAATGTAGATGAGCTACGTATACGACAAGGTCCAGGAAGTAATTTTCAAATTATTGGTTCGATGAATCAGGGTGATTATGCTAATGTAATTGAGCAACAAGGGGATTGGACAAAAATTTCATTTGCCAGTCAAGTTGGATGGGTCTCTTCACAATACTTGTCACCATCTGAATCTAATTTAACCACTCCTATAGAACAAGAGAAAATCATTGCTCAAATCTCTGTGGATAGCTTAAATGTTAGAAGTGAACCTTCTTTAGAGTCAGAAATTATCGGCCAGCTTCATAATGGAGAAGAGAATGCAATAATAAGCGTAAAAGAAAACTGGCTTGAAATTTCATACATGAATACTTCTGGCTGGATTCATCAATCATTTGTCAATATTATTAATGAACAACAACAGGAATTGGACTCATTAAACCCAAACGAGGACACCGATGGCTCTGAATCAGAACAAGAGGAGCAACAACATACAAATATAAAAGGTGTAGTAACAGCAACGACACTTAACGTAAGGAGCGATTATTCATTAGATGGAAACATTGTAGGTAATATACCTCAAGGGGAAGAAATACTCATATTAGAAGAAAATAACAAGTGGTACAAAATCAATTGGCTCGGAGGTGAAGGCTGGGTTGCTAGCTGGTACGTCAAGCTTTTTGAAGAACAAGATAACCCTAACCCAGTAAATGAACCTACAGAGGAAGAGAATACTGTTCGTATTTTACATAATGGGACAAATTTACGAGATAAGCCATCAACGACTGCAAATATAGTCGTACGTGCAAATGAAGGTGATACTTATCCAATCCTTGATGTTGATGGAGATTGGTATAAAATTCAATTACCTAATGAAAGCACTGCATATGTTGCAGGCTGGATTGTCAAAGCATCTACAAATGTACCCATTATAGAAAAAAATGGCATTGAACAATATTTAAAGGATAAAATTATCGTCATCGATCCTGGACATGGTGGACGTGACGGCGGAACAACTGGTTTAAAAGGTTCGCTAGAAAAGAACATTACTGTTAGGACTGCAAACATCTTAGAAGACAAGCTATCTGCTGCTGGAGCTACAGTCTTTTTAACTAGAGAAGAAGATATTTACGTTTCGTTAAGAAACAGAGTTAGTATTTCACATTATTATAATGCTGATGCCTTTATTAGTTTACATTACGACAGTACAACTGATCGAGGGGTAAGTGGAATTACTTCATTTTACTATGACGAAACAAAAGATAAACAATTAGCAGTATCTTTACATGAACAACTTATTAACTATACTAATTTAAATGATCGAAGTGCCCGATTTGGCAATTATCATGTATTAAGAGAAAACAAGCAGCCATCAGCGCTTCTAGAATTAGGGTTTTTAAGCAATAACGAAGAAGAATTAATGATCAATTCAACACACTTTCAAGAAGCGATAGGGAATGCACTCTACTATGGGCTTGCACAATATTTTAACAAAAATTAGAGGTTGTCAGAAAGTCATTCATTGACTTTCTGGACAACCTCTTCATTTACGCTCTCTCACTATCAATGATTAATGTCACTGGTCCATCATTGACAAAATCAACATCCATCATTTTTCCGAATTGACCTGTCTCAACAATAGCACCATTGTTCATTAATTGTTTATTAAATAAATCATAAATGGCTTTCGCCTGCTCAGGTTTAGCTGCCTCCATGAAATTAGGTCTCCGTCCTTTACGGCAATCACCATATAATGTAAATTGCGATACAGAAAGTACTTGCCCACCGACATCTAATAATGAAAGATTCATTTTTCCATTGTCATCTTCAAAAATTCGAAGATTAACAATTTTTTCAGCTAAATATTTAGCATCTTCTTCTGTATCAGCATGCGTTACACCTACTAGCAACATAAGCCCATGAGAAACTTCGCCAACTGTTTGCTCATTTACAATGACCTTTCCGTTTTTAGCGCGTTGCACGACTACTCTCATATCGTTATATCCTCTCTAATTCATGATCCTTCTAACAGAATACACATCCGGAATCTGCTTAATTCTTTCTACTACTTTTTGTAAATGACTAATGTTTTTTATAAAAATGGCCATATTAATCATAGCCATTTTATTACGGTCTGTTTTCCCTGTGACAGATGAAATGTTCGTTTTTGATTCATTAACAGCCTGCAGAACTTCATTCAGCAGACCTCTACGATCAAACCCTGTTATCTCAATCTCCACATTGTATTCGCGACTTTCTTTAGCATGACCTTCCCATTCGACAGGAATAAGTCTTTTCTCAGCGTCTTCAGTATTTATGTTGGGACAATCATCACGGTGTATGGACACACCTCGCCCTTTTGTTATAAAGCCAACAATTTCATCACCTGGTACAGGATTACAACATTTTGATAATCTAATGAGCAAGTTGTCAATTCCTTGCACACGAACTCCTGCATCACGCTTTTTGGCTTGAGGAATAGGAATTTGTCTTACTTCCGATGCAGCTTCTGTAATATTCTTCTCTAGTTCTTCGTCTTTCTTTTTGCGCCATTTATCAGTAAGACGAGTAACAACTTGAGCAGCTGTAATTCCATTAAATCCAACAGCTGCATACATATCTTCTTCATTATTGAAGTTGAACTTTTCAGCAACAACCTTTAAATTTTCTGGTGATAATACTTCTTTCACGTCAAACTCAAGGTTCTTAATTTCTTTCTCAATCAATTCCTGTCCTTTTTCAATATGCTCTTCACGTCGCTGTTTCTTGAAAAATTGTCTAATCTTATTTTTCGCTTGAGAAGTTTGAGCAAGCTTTAACCAGTCTTGACTTGGACCATAAGAATGCTTCGACGTTAATATTTCAATAATGTCACCTGTTCTTAATTTATAATCAAGTGTTACCATCTTTCCATTAACTTTTGCACCAATTGTCTTATTACCAATTTCTGAATGAATACGATAAGCAAAATCAATAGGAACCGAACCTGATGGTAACTCGATTACATCACCCTTTGGTGTAAAGATATATACCATATCCGAGAACAAATCAATTTTTAATGATTCCATAAATTCTTCTGCATTAGTTGCATCATTTTGCCACTCTAAAATTTCCCGGAACCAAGTCATTTTTGTTTCAAATGAGGATTTATCACTAACAGTTTTACCTTCTTTGTACGACCAATGTGCCGCTATCCCGAATTCTGCAATTTGATGCATTACAGTCGTTCGTATTTGTACTTCCATAGGCTCACCTTTTGGGCCTATAACAGTCGTATGAAGGGACTGATACATATTAGGCTTTGGCATTGCTATATAATCCTTAAATCTGCCTGGCATAGGCTTCCAACACGTATGAATAATTCCTAAGACCGCATAACAATCCTTGATGCTATTTACAATAATTCTTAAAGCTAATAAATCATAGATTTCATTAAATTGTTTATTTTGTAGAATCATTTTTCGATAAATGCTGTAAATATGTTTAGGGCGTCCATATATTTCTGACTTAATCGATACATCATTTACCTTTGTTTTTAAGTCCTGTATCGTTTCAGCTAAGTATTGCTCTCTTTCAGCCCGTTTTTTCTTCATCAAGTTCACAATACGATAGTATTGCTGAGGGTTTAAATATCGTAACGCAGTATCTTCTAGCTCCCATTTTATTTTTGATATTCCAAGGCGATGAGCCAATGGGGCAAAAATTTCAAGAGTTTCATTTGATATACGCATTTGTTTCTCATGTGGTAAATGCTTTAATGTACGCATATTATGCAAGCGATCTGCTAGTTTTATTAAAATTACGCGTATATCCTTTGCCATAGCAACAAACATTTTTCGGTGATTCTCAGCCTGCTGTTGTTCATGAGATTTATATTTAATTTTACCGAGCTTTGTTACACCATCTACAAGCATAGCAACTTCTTTGCCAAACTCAGTTGTCATTTTTTCAATGGAAGTATCAGTGTCCTCTATAACATCGTGAAGAAAACCTGCTGCAATCGTTGCAGGATCTAACTCTAAATCAACGAGTATTCCTGCTACTTGAATAGGATGAATAATATATGGCTCACCAGATTTTCGAAATTGATCATGATGAGCTTGCTCCGCAAACTGATATGCATTTGCGATAAATTCAATATCGTCTTGTGACAAGTAAGCTCTTGCCTTGTCAATTACCTGTTCAGCTGTTAACACATGTTCATTAGCCATGATATCACCTTTACAATAAGTATTGTATTTATTATCATGAAATTTCGAGTAGATGTAAAGTATTGTTTAAACGGAAAAGCGAGCCAACACATGATAATGATGGAATGTCGTCATCCATGATTCTCCCCGAAAAGCATGCTCTTCCACTAAAATGTAGACATAGGTTTATCTTATTTAATGGCTTCTTTTTCATTAATTGTTGCTTTTCGTAGTAAGAGCCAAACATATACACAACTAGATTTACTGGGTACAACAATGACTAACCATGTAAAACCTCTAATTTTTGTACTAATTGGATAACAATTGCAACAAAGTTTAAAAAGAGCCTATTTAATTGACAAAGCTTGAAAAAAGAGCCCTCTTCAAAATGAGCGCTCTCTTAAATTCTATGTTTAGCGTGTGGAAGAACTTAAAATTCCATTAATGAAAGAACATCATAATTATCAATCTTATTTCGACCATCTAAATACGAAAGTTCGATTAAAAAGGCAATTCCTGCCACAACTCCACCTAATTCTTCTACAAGTTTGATTGTTGCTTCAATTGTACCACCAGTTGCTAATAAGTCGTCAGTTATTAATACTCTTTGTCCTGGCTTTATCGCGTCTTTATGAATCGTAAGCACATCTTTTCCATACTCTAATCCATAATCGACCTTTATCACTTCACGAGGTAATTTACCTTCTTTTCTTACAGGTGCAAACCCTACTTCTAACGCATATGCTACTGGACAACCAATAATAAATCCTCTTGCTTCTGGTCCAACTACTAAATCAATTTTTCTTTCACTTGCATACTTCACAATTTGATCTGTTGCATATTTATAGACTTCACCTTTATCCATAATCGTGGTGATATCTTTAAATTGTATTCCTTCTTTAGGAAAATCTGGTACTACGGTAACATATTTTTTTAAATCCATTCGTTCACTGCCTCCTGCGAACCTTTATTATTATTGTTATCAAACCAATGCTTCAATTGTTGATATGATGAATACGAAAATGTACGTTCAAGCTCAAGCTGTGCTTGTTTTGAGCGATACGTTATTGACTCAGTCAAATCTCTTTTTTCTGTATGATTTGATATAGAAATGAATCCATTGTCTATTTTAACAAATTCTAATTCAAAAAACACCTTTGACATAAATTCTATTGTTTCTTTTGTCCATCCTTTATGAATAGCTAACTTTTCAGCGTAACGGTTCAAATCGAAAGAGCCTTTTTGTACTAAAAAGCGATAATACCAAGAAAAATGCTTTCGAGTTGGTATTGTAGTAAAAAAATGATCTTGTTCATGGTGGAACAATGCGTATATTCGTTCAGGTAAACCGGCATGTTGGAGCAAACTTATCTGCTCAATCGATGATGGTAGATCTACCAAAATAACGTGTTTTGAACTTATGTCGATAACATCATCGTGCGCTTCAACTTTATAAATAACATTCTCGTACTTGCTAAGTTGTAATTTACCTATCGTTTGCTCATTAAAGATGATTAGCTGTAGTTTATGTGATGGAATAAGTTCGATCAATTTTTCTACATCTTTTGTACCCCTATAATCAAAAAGTTGCCACTCATTCACACTAATATCTTGCAGCATTAATTGAGCCTTTCGATTATTGTTCCACTCATTAATAGATAAATCTCCTACGACAGATACTCGAGAAAGGGGAGATATATCATCATACAAATAACCAAATCTAAAAGCAATTGTATCTAATTGACTCCCAGCTTCTTCAAGCACTACTTTCAAGTGTGCTTGATCAGCCCCAATCTTACGCATGTTGCTAATATTGACACTATCTATCAAAAACTTTGGCTTTGGATTGTTCATTCCATATGGTGCCAATTTGCCAATTTGCTCAATTGTTGAAATCGTCACTTCGTCAATTGAACATGTTGTATCGATGTTGGTAATGGGGACATATTCCTCTTCGATTAAAACATCTTGAGCTATAGCATTTAAACGGTAGCGTAAATCTTCAATATCATCAAGCTGTAGTGTCATCCCAGCAGCCATAGGATGACCACCAAAATGAGGTAAAATATCACGACATTTTGATAAATTTGCAAATAAATCAAAGCCTTCAATGCTTCTAGCAGACCCTTTTGCTAGTCCATTTTCTTGATCTACACTTAAAACAATGGTTGGACGGTAGAATTTATCTACAAGACGTGATGCAACGATACCGATTATCCCTGAATTCCAACCTTCATCTGCAACAATAAGCACAGCATTTTCCTCTAGAGGGTATTGTTCCTCAACTTGTTTTATCGCTTCTTCTGTTGTTTTATTTACTAGCTGCTGACGTTGCTTATTTAACAGATCTATTTCATTAGCAAGGTGAGCGGCTTCCTCTACATTATCAGTCATTAGTAAATGAACTGCTGGATCAGCAGAATCCAACCTACCAACTGCGTTAAGTCTCGGTGCAATAGCAAAGCCAATTGTATCTTCATTAATTTCATTTGCATCAACACGACAAACTTTCAATAATTCTTTTATTCCTTTTCTAGATGTCACTTGAAGCTTTTTAATTCCTTTATATGCAATTAGACGATTTTCTCCAGATAGAGGGACTAAATCTGCAATTGTTCCAATGGCGACAATATCTAAGAGTGATGTCGGTACCTCGCCAAGTAATGCGTGGGCCACTTTAAATGCAACACCAACCCCTGCCAACTCTTTGCACGGATATACGCTATTTGGCTTTTTAGGGTGGATAATTGCTAACGCATCAGGAAGCTCAGGACCTGGCTCATGATGATCAGTTATAATTAAATCTAACCCTAATTTCCTTGCAACCGTTGCTTCATTTAAAGCAGCAATTCCAGTATCAACAGTTATGATTAGCGAAAACCCTTCTTCTTTTGCCCATTTGAAAGCTTCCTCGTTCGGTCCATATCCTTCTGTAAACCGATTGGGTATATAAAAGTCTACTGTAGCTCCCATATCATTAAGAGTTGATAGTAGGACTGCTGTACTACTTACACCATCTGCGTCATAGTCACCAAAAATGAGAATCTTTTCTTCAAGTTCAATCGCTTGCTTTATTCTTTCAATAGCAACATCCATATCTTCTAATAAAAACGGGTCATGAAATTCTTGATTTTCTATATTTAGAAAGGCATGAGCATCTTCAATAGTATCTATGCCACGATTGATGAGTAATTTTGCAACAAGAGGGGTAATACTTAGTGCATCTGCAAGGTGATGTACTTGTTCTTCATTACATTCATTTATTTTCCATCGAGTTTTAGACTGTAGCATACTATCTCCCCTTTATTAAAACAAGCCCTATTATACTAGAGAGCTAGTTGTGTTTCAAATTCAATCTATTGCCTGCTAAGACATATTAATTTCTTGTCTTACCCTTACACCTTTTCTATTACATAAGGCTGTTTTCATATAGAATGTTGTTTTTAATACTAAAATATATACACGTATAAAATTAGTTTTAGTCGCATCTTTGCTTCTATTTTATGAAGAAAAAAGTAGAGCCTACATAAAAAAGCCGTAGTACATGTACCACGGCTATTGCAAAGGGTTAATTCGCATTGTTTGTTTTCTCAGCTGTTTAATTTGGTAACAATAGCATCAAAGTATACGAAAAGAGCCTTTGCAAAAATGTTATTATAGCTTAAATTGTTCTCTTACAATTTTTTTGAAGGATTTCTAAGGCCTAGCTTCTTGCTTTTCCAAACTAACCAAAGCTGAGATGCGATAAACATAGATGAATATGTTCCTGCAACTAAACCGATCAGTAACGCAAATGAGAAGTTTGTAATTGATTCACTTCCGAATATTAACAATGCACCTACAGCAACAACTACAGTAAGCACCGTATTAATAGACCTTGCTAACGTTTGCTGTAGACTTTTGTTTACAACAGCTGCTAGATCTTCAAATGTTTTAATTTTCTTGTTCTTCTTATAGTTTTCACGTATACGATCAAATGTAACAATCGTATCATTAATCGAATAACCTACGATCGTTAAGACCGCTGCAATAAATGTTAAATCGACTTCGAGTCTAGTTAAACTAAAGAATGCAATAATGAAAAATGAGTCGTGTAACAATGCCACAATGGCTGCTAACGCCATCGTCATTTCAAACCGAATGGTAACATAAATGATGATACCTATAGATGCAATCAATACAGATATGAATGCATTACGAGCTAGTTCCTTACCGATAGTTGGAGAAACTGTACTTACATTAGGCTCTTGACCGTATTTGTCAATAAAATGAGACTTAAGTTCATTAATTTTAGCTTGCTCAAGTACTCCTAAAAAGCGTGCAACTGCAATTTCATTATTTGTTCCTGAAAGTACGATCTCATCATCTGGCACTAAACCTATCTGACCAAGCTCTTCAGTTACTTCTTTCGCTGTGAGCGATTGACTAGCACCGATTTCTACCCTCGTTCCACTTTCAAAGTCTATGCCGAGATTAAGCTTCATTGTTAATAGAAGAAGCACTCCAACTACAACCATAGCCCCTGAGAATAGGAAAAATTTCTTACGATGCTTTACAAAATCAACCTTATCAAATTTTGTCGATAATTCTGTTTCATCTGTTACGTCTGCAATATCTAATATATCCGCTTGCTTAACTCCAAAATAACCAGGCTTTTTATTTAAGAAACGGCTATTCACCCACAAGCCAAGCAAAATTCTTGAGCCATATACAGCCGTAATAAAGCTGACGATAATACTTACGATTAACATCGTTGCAAACCCTTTAACTGAGCTTGTCCCATATACAAACAATACTGTTGCTGCCAACAATGTAGTAATGTTAGCGTCTAGAATAGTTGATAACGACCTGCGGTTTCCAGCCCGGAAAGCAGACATCGTCGATTTACCTAGCTTAATTTCTTCCTTAATTCGCTCATATGTAATGATATTTGCATCAACAGCCATACCTACACCTAGGATTAACGCAGCGATACCTGGCAAAGTTAAAACACCATTCATTAAATCAAAAACGAGCAGAATAAGGAAAATATAAATGCTTAAAGTAATTGTCGCGATTAATCCAGGAAAACGATAATAACCGATCATAAATATAAAGATGATTGCAATTCCGACAATCCCTGCAAATACCGTTTTTTCCATTGCTTGTTCTCCGAATTTGGCACCTACCGATGTAGAATAAATTTCTTTTAGATCTACTGGTAGCGCTCCGGCATTCAACAAATCAGAAAGCTCTTTCGTCTGAGTTACAGTAAAGTTTCCTGTTATCATTGGATTTTTAATATTCAATACTTCATTTACATTTGCAACAGATAAAATTTTGTCACTATTCGTGTTCTTTAACTCTTCAAATGAGTCTACACCTTCTTCAAAATCAAGCCACATAACTAATTGATTATTTGGAGCCATATTTAAAATTTGTTCAGTAACTTGACCAAATTTATCTGCATCTTTTATTGTAAGGGATACAATCGGCGCGCCATTTTCATCAAAAGATGAACTCGCACCACCCTCTTCTAAATCTGTACCATCTAGCATGATATTATCATTAACATCTCTAATCGTTAACTTTGCACCTGTAGATAGGATTTCTCTTGCTTTATTTTGATCCTCAACACCTGCTAATTGCACACGAATTCGATCTGTACCTTCAATCTGAATACTAGGTTCACTCACACCTAAAACATTCACACGTCGGTCCAGAGCTGCAGCTGTACTTTCTAAAATTGAGTTGGTTATTTCCTCATCCTCATGTACAGGTATAGCTTCATATAAAACTTCAAAGCCACCCTGTAGGTCAAGACCTAACTTAATATCGTTGGTTATTCCTTTTAGCGTATAGCCCATCGTGCTGCCAATCACTAGCACGAGCAAAAAAAACGCTACGATGCGACCTCTTTTTACCATAACTAAAAATCCTCCTTAAAATTAACAAAAAAGCACAAGCACCTTAGAACTATTCTTTGCGTTAATAATGTATATCTTATATGTCGGTAACCTTCTCTAACAAAACAATTATGAAACATATTTAACTACCTGTCAATTTCACGCTAAATGTGCATTGTTCCACAATAAAAGATATACCCGCCTATAATAGTTGATTTAAAACATCTCTTCCTTCTTCACTAAATAAATTTGGTGCTTTATATGCTTCAATTGTTATATAGCTCATATATTCGCTTATCGTAAGCGTCAAAATATCATTTACCATTTCGTAAAGTTTCTTTCCTTCTTTTACTCGCTTCCACTTTTTTTTCTTTAAGCACTCCCATAGCTGCTCCTCAGTTACATCTTCATAACCAAACATGCAGAACTCTTCTAATTTACTCGTTAGAGCAGGTTGACAAATTGCTTTAAATTGTTCAAGAACATCCAATTTATTATTCAATATTATCCACTCCTACGTTAGAAATAGAAAACGTTTAAATGTTATGAAACAACCTCGTATTTCTTTTCCCATACTTGTCATGCTTGGCCAACCCACATGCATATAGTTAATTGTATATGATATCACCCTTTTTGAGAAGGTAGGGACCAAGATGACAAAACAAACATTTTTGAAAGGTACGCTTATACTCGTTATAGCTGGTTTAATAACAAGAATTCTAGGATTTATTAACAGAGTCGTAATAGCTAGAATGATTGGTGAAGAAGGCGTCGGCCTATATATGATGGCCGTGCCGACATTGATTCTAACAATTAATTTAACCCAGCTTGGACTTCCTGTTGCAATATCAAAGCTCGTAGCAGAAGCAGAAGCAGTTGGTGACAGAAGAAAAATCAAAAAAATATTAGTTATCTCGTTATCAATTACACTTATTACGAGCGTTATTTTTACAAGTGGAATGATTGGATTTGCCCCATTACTCTCCAATACGCTATTAACCGATTCAAGAACACTTTATCCTTTGTTAGCGATTTCTCCGATTGTTCCAATTGTTGCATTGTCATCGGTTATGAGAGGGTATTTTCAAGGGAAGCAGAATATGAAACCACCAGCTATTTCACAGGTGATAGAACAAATCGTTCGAATTACACTCGTAGCAGTCTTTACAAAAGCTTTTTTACCTTATGGGATTGAATTTGCTGCTGCTGGTGCAATGATTTCTGTAGTGATAGGCGAATTTGCTTCACTTATTTATATGATAACGATGTTTAAGCTAAATAAGAGAATAAGAGTTCGCAGACATTTTTTTAAATCAATGAAAGGTGGAAAAGAAACGTTTAATGGGTTGATGAGAATAGCATTGCCTACTACTGGAAGCAGATTAATTGGTTCAATTTCATGGTTTTTTGAACCCATTGTCGTTGCGCAAAGCCTCGCTATAGCAGGGCTCTCAATATCTCTTGCTACAAGACAATACGGGGAATTAACAGGATATGCCCTTCCATTAATGTTCTTACCCTCTTTTATTACTCATTCATTACAAGTTGCACTAGTACCTGCCATTAGTGAGGCTGCTGCAAATAACAAAATGCAGATCGTGGAATATAGGCTACAGCAAGCATTACGTCTATCTTTTGTTACTGGAGGTTTAGCTGTAGTTGTTCTTTATATTTTTGCCACACCTCTTATGGAGATTATGTACGGGACTAGCAATGCAGCGATATATGTAAAATTAATGGCTCCTTTTTTTATTTTACATTATTTTCAAGGGCCATTACAAGCAACACTTCAAGCTCTTGATTTGGCAAAAGCCGCTATGATAAATAGTTTAATAGGGGCAATCGTTAAATTAGCTGCGATATTTGCCTTAGCAACTCAGCCAGAAATAGGGATAATGGGAGCTGCACTCGCTATTGTCGTATCAATGATGCTAGTTACTCTACTTCATTTTTCAACAGTATTAAAAGTCATTTCCTATACTTTTTACGTAAAGGATTATATAAAAACGGGTTTAACAATTATCATTTCAGGTATTGTTGGACACTATGTATTTTCTTATCTATTAACTATGGATTCATTAATATTTAAAACGCTATTTGCGATTATTAGTACATCTCTTACGTATTTTCTATTATTAATTATCTTTAACTTAATCAAACCTGAAGAGCTCGCTCGGGTACCTATATTAAGAAAATTATTTACAACTAGCGGCAAATAATTTAAAAGGTAGAAAAATGAACGTCGAGCAATCGTTATCCACGGCATTGAAAGCGACTCTACTTTTAGAGGAAGAGCTATCCTTAAAGCAAAGTATATATGAATTCGCAAAAGAAACACTTACTAATTCACATTGCAATTTACACAAAAAGTCCGACTTCTGTTAAGTCGGTCTTTTCTATCCTAAATAATAAAATTTTAAATCCACCCAAATTTGTAGTTGATGAGTTTATAAAACAAATACCATTAAATCTTCATCAAAGTATTGACCATTAAACTTTAATGATTTAAGCTCTATTCCATAAATTTTAAATCCAACAGATTCATATAACTTTTTAGCATATTTGTTATTATGTTCTACGGTTAAATTGATTTGTTCTAATCCTTCGCACCCTTTTGCCATTTTTATAAGTTCCATCATCAGTTCTTTTCCGATACCTTGCCCTCTAACCTCAGGAGCTACACACATACCAAAAACATTTCCTTTATGAGCAGTCTTAACATTGCTTTCACGAATAAAAGTAACAGTTCCAAATAATGAACCATCATTATCAAAAGAGCCTAAAACAAACTTATCTTTAGATGGTTTTATTCGCTCTACAACGGTATCAGTTGAAAATTGGACTTCTCTTTCATATGTTGAGCCAAACGCTTCAGGATTAGTTTGTAAGGCCTTTAATCGAAATTCTTGATAGATAGGAGCATCAGACTCAGCCAAAATACGAATATTCATTATCTCTCCCTCATTTCATACTATATTCATTTCCATCATACAAATTATTTTTTATCTTAACATAAAATTCCATGAAACCTTTAAAAAAATCATCCTTTTCAAGGATGATTTCCAAAAACTTATTTGTAATGGCTCGCATTAATTGTTGCTCTTCGTCCTAAGAACCAAACACGTACACAACTAGAGCTCGTGGCATCTTTTCTTCTGTACAAAGACGACTAACAATATAAAACCTATTTTTATAGTACTAATCTCATAACAAAAGTACTTTACGAAAAGAGCCTTACTAATAAACTTCTTTCATATTCCAGCTTTATAAAAATTCTATTAGATAGCGATAATAAACATAAATAGATGAAATAAATAGTGACACTACAACAACTGGAAACCCTATTTTTAAAAACTCTAGAAAATTTACTTGTTGCTTCGCTTTTGCAGCTAAACCAGCAACGACTAAATTTGAGGATGCCCCCAATAGCGTACCATTTCCTCCTAAACAAGCTCCTAACGCTAACGACCACCATAATGGATCAACATTAGTCATCCCATAATCCTGAAACTCCACTATAACTGGAATCATTGCTGCTACAAATGGGATATTATCTACAAATCCTGAAAAAATTCCTGTTAGCCATAAAATTAACATAGCTGTTTTTGGTAAATCTCCTTCTGTATAATACATAATTCCTCTAGCCATTTCATTAATTATACCTACCTCTTCTAACCCGCCTACTAATAGAAATAATCCAATGAAAAAAAATAAAGTTCCCCATTCTACCTGTTTAAAAACATCTTCTGGTTTGTGTTCTTTATGGGTCAATAATAATAATAACAGGGCACCTGCCAATGCCACGCTAGTTAAGTCAATATGTAAAAACGGATGCAAAATGAACCCTGTAAACGTCATACATAATACAGTTAACGCCTTCACTAAAGTAGCATTTTTTTGTAAATATTCAACAGGATCAATTTCCATTAATCGCTTCCTATATTCTTCTTTAACATGTAATTGTTTTCCATAAATTAAAGCTAAACCACCGATAATTAATGTAAAAATGACTAAGACGATTGGGGAGAGATGGATTATAAAAGAATTAAACGTTAAATGTTTGACCGCTTGACCAATCATAATATTCGGTGGATCTCCAATTAATGTAGCTGTCCCACCTATATTCGACGATATGATAATTGCAATCAAATAAGGCACAGCTGGGATATGTAGTAATTTAGTTAACGTTAAAACGACTGGAACTAGTAGTAATACTGTCGTAACATTAGCTAATAATGCAGACCCAACCGCAGTTATTAAAGAGATAACGATTAATAAAGGAATCGCCTTCCCTCCTACTAATTTTGCAACAACAATCGCAACATATTCAAATACCCCTGTTTGACCTGTAATTGAGATGAGAATCATCATGGAAAACAATAACGCAATCGTATTCCAATCTATATACTCTAAAAATGCGGCGTCAATATCAAAGATCCCCACTATTAGCATTGTTACTCCCCCAAGTCCTGCAACAAGGGTCCGATCTAGCTTTTCAGTCATAATGACGATATATGAAATAATAAAAATAATGAGAGCAAGCATAGAACTCATTCCATTTCTCCTTCCTTGTCCCCTTTAAATATCTTGTTCAAAAAGAAATCCTTACTTAGAGCTGTAATGTTTCATGGCGAATATAGATGGGTACATAAAGCTCAAGTACAGTTATGTTATTTATCTTCCCGACTTTTTGAACACCTTCTTTATAATCATATGATGCTTATCCAAAAAAATATTTATATTCTATTTTTTTATTTACTGAATATGCTCGTACTATAAGAAAAATGGAGACGCCACAATTCTCCCCGACAAACACTGGAAGAATTTTTTTTTAAGACACTTTTTGCCTTCGAATCAAATGGTGAAGTGACCTCGAGGGAATAGGCGTTGGAGCTGGACATTAAGAAAAGCGTAGTCAACTGTTCAATATATACGGAAGGGGAATGGTGAAAATGGAAACAAAAAAAATGAGTGGAGCAATACTCTATGGAGTATTAACAATTTTAATTATTGTCTTAGGAATGAGCATGTTATTTTCATTACTTCTTAGGTTTACTAACTTAAATGAATTATCTCTTTCTTGGGCGATTACAATCGTTGGGTTCATCGCTGTCTTTATTGGAGGATTCGTTTCAGGAGGTAAAGGAAAAGAAAAAGGGTGGCTAGTCGGAGCTATGACTAGTATTGTGTATACTTTCATTGTTTTCCTCGTACAATATTTAGGATACGATTCTCCATTTACATTACAGCAGTTGTTGTTCCATACTGGTTTTTTAGTTACTTCTATTTTTGGAGGGATAATAGGAGTGAATATTTCCTCCACACCAACAAGAGAAACTTAATGTGTAACAGAAGATCATTACTCGGTTTTGGCATGAGGTAAAGAAAAAAAGTTGTAGTTATTAATTTTTCAAACTATGATAAGAACATTGATACATTTTTATATTATTTTTTCTTTCTAGAACGATGGAACTTATATCAGATATGATCAACTATTCTAAATGAAATATTTTTTCGTAAGGTTACGCAAATGAAAAGAGGTTGACTAAATAATATAGTCAACCTCTACATACGTTATTCT
The DNA here is from genome assembly GCF_033963835.1 of Cytobacillus sp. IB215665. NCBI lineage: Bacteria > Bacillati > Bacillota > Bacilli > Caryophanales > Bacillaceae > Cytobacillus > Cytobacillus sp. IB215665. Next base: position 166,401 of record NZ_JAXBME010000002.1, on the reverse strand, counting down.
GATACTAATTCTCTAACAGCTTGACGATCGTATGTAAGACGAGCCCCATCTCCTGCTTTGAGGATTATCTTGTTCTCATCAATTGAATCAACGATTGCGTGTAAACCACCAATTGTGATGATTTTATCACCTTTTTTTAGTTCATTTTGCATTTGCTGAACAGCTTTTTGCCTCTTTTGTTGTGGTCGAATAAGAATGAAGTAAAAGATTACAAACATTAACAGCAAGGGCAAGAAACTTAAAATCCCTTCCATTTTTTCACCCCCTTTTATGTAAATGCTCAAAAGTCAATGCCTTATGAACAAAACCTCTTAAGCTAAAATTGTTTGGCATTTGGTTTATTGAAACCGTAGCGATCAAAAAACTCCTCTCGGAAGTCTCCAAGACGATCCTCACGTATCGCTTGTCTGACCTGCTCCATCAATTTTAACAGAAAATAAAGGTTATGATAAGACGTTAATCTAATTCCAAACGTTTCATTACATTTTAACAAATGTCGAATATAAGCTCGAGAATAATTTTTACACGTATAGCAATCACAATGCTCATCTAAAGGATTAAAGTCTCGAGCATATTTTGCATTTTTCACTACGAGACGCCCTTTACTAGTCATCAAGGTCCCATTCCGAGCAATGCGTGTAGGTAACACACAATCAAACATATCAATACCCCTAATAGCACCATCTATTAAAGCGTCTGGAGACCCTACACCCATTAAATATCGCGGTTTATTAGTTGGCAGTAATGGTGTTGTAAATTCCAACACTCGATTCATAACATCTTTCGGTTCACCAACCGATAATCCACCAACAGCATAACCAGGAAAGTCTAATGAGACAAGGTCTGCTGCACTTTGTTTACGAAGTTCCTCATACTCTCCACCTTGAACAATTCCAAACAACCCTTGATCATGAGGTCTATTGTGAGCTGTTAAACAACGCTCAGCCCAACGGCTCGTACGCTCTACAGATTTTTTCATATAATCAAATTCAGCAGGATACGGAGGACATTCATCAAAAGCCATCATAATATCTGAACCGAGTGCATTTTGAATTTCCATTGCTTTTTCTGGTGATAAGAACAGCTTATCGCCATTCAAATGATGACGAAAATGGACACCTTCTTCTTCAATCCGCCTGAAGTCACTTAAGCTAAATACTTGAAAGCCTCCTGAATCTGTTAATATTGCTCTATCCCAATTCATAAATTGGTGTAAGCCACCTGCTTCCTTAACAATATCATGTCCTGGACGTAGCCACAGATGATATGTATTACTAAGAATGATACCAGCACCCATTTCCTTCAAATCCTCAGGAGACATCGTTTTTACTGTTGCTAACGTGCCGACTGGCATAAATACAGGTGTTTCAAATGAGCCATGAGGAGTATGTACTCTACCTAAACGAGCACCTGTTTGTTTGCAAGTTTTAATATGTTCGTAAGTAATTGCTGTCATATATTAATCCTTTCCTATAAGGTATTTCAGTATTTCTTATATACACATGCTTAGTTGTTAGTGTTACTTAATCAACATTGCATCTCCAAAACTAAAAAAGCGATAATTTTTTTTCACTGCCATGTTGTAGGCTCTTAATATATTTTCTCTTCCTGCTAAAGCACTAACAAGCATAATGAGTGTAGATTTTGGTAAATGAAAATTTGTTAACATTGCATCTATTGCCTTGAATTGGTACCCAGGGAAAATAAATATATTAGTCCAACCACTACAAGAGGTAAATTTTGCATGATTGTCTCTTGCAATTGTTTCTAACGTCCGAGTTGTAGTTGTCCCAACTGCTACGATCTTTCCTCCACTATTACGCACATCATTTAACAGTTTTGCTGTACCCTCTGTCATTTGATAATATTCAGCATGCATATCGTGCTCCTCAATTGATTCAACACTTACAGGTCGAAAAGTACCTAATCCAACATGAAGTGTAATAAAAGCAATGTGCACACCTTTATTACGAAGTTTTGTTAATATTTGCTCTGTAAAATGGAGCCCGGCAGTAGGAGCAGCAGCTGATCCTATTTCACGTGCGAATACCGTTTGATAGCGCTCACGATCTTCAAGCTGTTCTTTTATATATGGAGGTAATGGCATTTCTCCTAGAGCGTCTAGCACTTCTATAAATATACCTTCATACGTAAACTTTAAAGTTCTTCCTCCTTGTTCACTAGTATGCGTGCATTCCGCTTTTAATCGCCCATCGCCGAATAAAATGATGGTTCCTTCTTTTACTCTTTTTGCAGGTTTAACTAATGTTTCCCATTCATCGTTATTTTGTTGCTTCAATAGCAACACTTCTATTTTCGCACCAGTATCTTCTTTTTCACCAAATAAACGGGCGGGTAATACTTTCGTATCATTTAAGACGAGACAATCACCTTCATTGAGAAAGGATACAATATTTTCAAATTGTTGATTGTTGATCTCACCAGTTTGTTTATCTAACACCATTAATCTTGATGCTTCACGATTCTCAAGCGGTGTTTGAGCAATTAATTGTTCAGGTAAATCAAAATCAAATAAGTCTACTTTCAATGCTGTCACCTCATAAGTGTTGTTCTCTTTTTCAGGTTTGATACATAATTAATACAGCTTCATTCATTTTTTATGAAATTGATAAGAATCTAATTATTTCAGACGATTTATGACAAAAAGTATGAGCGTTAATAATACGCTAAGAATAATTGAAGTTACAATCGGGAAAAAAATAGTCGAGTTACCTTTTTTAATAACAATATCACCAGGCAATTTACCAAAAGAAATAAATTGCATTAAAAATCCAATGATAAAAATTACCGCACCCACTATCATCACAACTTTCGGTATTCCTGTCAAATGTTTGGCACCTCCATACCGAAATGATCGTAAACGATGTTCGTTACCATTCTTCCCCTCGGAGTACGTTGTATAAAACCCATCTGCAATAAATATGGCTCATATACATCTTCAATAGTTTGTGCTTCTTCACCTATCGTAGCCGCAATTGTTTCAAGACCAACAGGTCCTCCACGAAATTTTTCTATTATTCCTTTTAATAGTTTATGATCAATATGATCTAATCCTAATCGATCAACTTGTAATAATTCTAGGGACTTAATAGCATTTTCATTTGTAATATCCCCATCACCTCGTACTTGAGCAAAATCTCTCACACGTCTAAGTAAGCGGTTTGCTATTCTTGGTGTTCCTCGTGATCTCCTTGCTATTTCTACTGCAGCCTGAAGGTCAATATTTACGGAGACAATATCAGCAGTTCTTTCAACAATTGTGGTGAGCTGCTTTTCATTATAATATTCCAATCTACTCAAAACACCGAACCGATCACGAAGAGGAGCTGATAATGAACCCGCTCTCGTCGTTGCACCAACTAAAGTAAATGGTGGGAGATCTAGTCTAACAGATCGTGAACTTTCGCCTTTTCCTATTACTATATCAATACAAAAATCTTCCATAGCTGGGTATAAAACTTCCTCAATTGTTCTTGGCAAACGATGAATTTCATCAATAAAAAGAACATCACCAGGCTCTAAAGATGTTAATATCGCTGCTAAATCACCGGGACGTTCAATTGCAGGCCCTGAAGTTGTTCTAATGTTCACATTCATTTCGTTAGCAATAATCGTTGCCAACGTTGTTTTCCCCAGTCCTGGTGGACCATAAAGCAATACATGATCTAATGTTTCTTGACGCTGCTTTGCTGCTTCAATAAATATTTCTAAGTTCTCCTTAACCTTTTCTTGACCTATATACTGCTTTAAAGTTTGTGGACGTAAACTCTGCTCTAATGATACATCATCAATATCTGCTTCACTACAAACAAGGCGCTCCTCCATCGCTTCAAGCCTCCTACGTTAATAGCCTTTGTAATGCTTTTTTGATATACTGATCAGTCGTAAGCTGTTCTTCAAGTAAATGTTTTTTCACCTTATTAATTTCTCTTTCTGCATAACCGAGAACTTTTAGAGCTTCTATCGCTTCAAGTAGCGCCTGTGGCCCATTCTCTTGTTCTTCTATACTATCATCTGAAGTAAATAAATTTGGCACTGCTACTAAGTCCTCAAGTTTACCTTTTAAATCAAGAATCATTTGTCTAGCAGTTTTTTTCCCTACCCCTGGAAATTTCACTAAGAACTTTTCATCTTCTTGTTCAATTGCTTTGACAACCTGCACTGGCTGTCCAGCAGCTAAGATTGCAAGTGCTCCTTTTGGACCAATTCCAGAGACTTGTAAAAGTTTACGGAATAATGCTTTTTCTTCTCTTGTTTGAAATCCGTATAAAGCTAGAACATCTTCACGAACGTACTGATATGTATAGATAGTTTCCTCTCTTTGTACGTGAAAAACATAAGGGTTTGGTGTTTGAATCTCATAACCAATCCCATTATTTTCAATAACAATATATTCTGGGTTTATATATTGAATACTCCCTTTGATAAATTCAATCAACTTTCTCTCTCCTCATCTTTGCTGTACATCATTTTACCATACTTTATTCACAATGAAGCAAAATCTTGTACAAGAAAGAATATGTTAATTGAAGTCACTGTTAAAAACATATTTTAGAGAAGAAGCGACAACGTTTGCCAACCAACTTGCAAATATACCCAATTTATTATATTCAATTATGGTACACTAGCTTGAAAGTGCTTAAACGCCTCAATAACTTGATTATATTTATCCTTTGATTCAACAGGAATACCTCGTTTTAATAAATCATGTTGGTGACTTTCGAGTTTTCCTATATCAATTTGATAAAAAGATTGAATGACTCGACTCCCACCTGCTGGTTTCCCTTCAAAAATCATCAATACACCATTATCATTAATACCGAAATAACCATTTGCCTTTAATAAAGGCGAAATATCTTCAATATGTCGCATAAAAACAATTTGTTCGTCATTTTGTTCAACTAGTTGCCAGTCAGCGTATAGCGCCCAAAAGTCTTCCATTGACCAAATCGTTTCATTTACAATTTCTTCACTTACTTCACCATCTAAATAGATTCTTTCAAGAATGACCTTTTTATATAACGGACCGGAAACTTCGTAAACGTCCGATTCAGCATTTCTTTTGTCATTCGTGGAATGTAATCTCAAATCATTTCCGACAGCTATAACTGAAGCTAGCAAACTAAAGATGGATAAAATCATACTTGTTATCACTATTTTACTAAACAGTCTCATTATCATCACCTCTAAAATCAAGTGCTACAATATTATTCTGACCATTTAATAAAATTTTTAATCTAAATTGCAAATATGCCGCATATTATCCAAAACAAAAGGGTCAGAAACCCAATACATATATATAGTATATGAATCGTGAGTTCAGACCCTCTTGTACTTTTTTATCTCGTACGTGTATTTAATGAACCTTCAAACAAATCGTTAATTGATTTATTAATTGTTTCTCGAGGTCCACCGTTTCGGATATCATTATCTATTTGACGAATTAATGATAGTGTTCCCGTATCTGTTACAACCTTCACTTTTTTTCCATTAGCGAGTGTACCGATGGATTGTTGGACATCATTAATAACTTCTCGTTGATTTCCTGTAGTATCACAGGCAACAATAATATCATTTCCACGAACTAACGTACGTGCTGCCCTTACATTCGGCACAGTTTCTGCTTTCCGTGAAATATCTTCAGCAAGTCTGCCTTCATAATTGGTGTAATATGATGACCTTGCTGGTGTAGTCAAGTTATTTAAGTGCCCATGGTAATTATACCCTGATTGATCTGCAAGTGGCTCGCGGTTAACTGTTGCTGGAAAACGCATTGGAGCATTGTTATAATTTGTACTTTTTTTATAAGCAATATTCCTTTTGTTATTTGTAACGTTTCTATCCATAAATTCTGTTATCGCACCATCATTATCATTCATCATAAAAGCATTACCAGTATTTTGGTTATACCGATTATTGTTTATATTCTCATTTGAATAATATCCGATTGGCCTTGTACGTTCGTTGTATTCAAGTGCTCCTTCTTTAGCAGTTGTATTACAAGCTGCTAGCACTCCAACAAGTAATAGCGATCCTGATATCGAAAATACAGATTTCCGCAACGTTTATCCCCCCATACCATTCTTTGCGTCATCATGTGTGAACATCACCTACAAGATTGATGCTCATCATTATGTTGGCATTTAGGCATTAAGGTTATACTAAAACTCCGACGGTAACTGCTTACAGTTTTGGAGAGGCTGCTGCAAGCTCTCGTTTTTAGTGTGAGCGATTATGTGAAAAATAACAATTTGACGAGCTTTTTCAAGAATTGCTTCGTCTTTAAAATATTAATCGGTCATCTCATATGTTGTCCCCATCTCACAGCGAGGGTTATATGCATCACCTAATGTAGCAGCTTCTTCATCCCTTGTGCTTCCATTAATTTATTTCTATTTAGGAAAAAAGCTACTGATGAACTTCAGTCAAATCTACGACATAATGATCAAATCAACCCCACAATTTTTTACAATTAATCACAACTTCTAAAGCATCTACTTGCTCTTGAGGGTTGTTCTTACATGGCATGAATAAGACCTATGAATTATTTGAAAAAGCCTTTTTTATAGACGAGCAACGATAGCTGAATGCATACCTCCGCTAATTCCTTTTATAACTTGTTCCTGTATCCAACTACAGGTTCTGAAATTTTCTCCTTCATTATTGATCTTCACTTCAATTTCTTGTTAAATATATGACCAAAATGATCTTACGATGGACAAATGAACTTTCATAACAGCTCTTTCTGTGAAGTACTCGTAACAACTTTGCATATACATTGTCATAGTCTCAATAAATTTATAACATATATTTGGTCTACGGTAAGCAACAATCAAACGTAAGCGGACTAAAAAAGAAGGCTTTATGCCCTCTCATTGATAAGTGTATAATTAGTTTTTCATCACCATTTATCCGCATAAAATTACTTCTTCATTACAAGACAAAAAGCATTGCTTTTGCTGCTTTTCTCAAATGTTCAAGACGTTTGAATTAGATCATAAGCCAAAGCCAACAACAAGGTTACAATAATCATCTTGTTGTTGGCTTATAATTGACACCGATGAAAGTAAGTATGCCATTTGCTTTAATTGTCTTCATTATCGAAATGTGGCATTGGATAAATAGGTTGGTACGGTGGAGCTGATGGATAATAATACTGATATGGTGCCACCCTATGGTGTGATTGATGATTATTATATGCCTGTTGTTGCATCATTGGGTTAACACCGTAATGTTGTTGATTAGCGTATGATGGCATTACCCCTCCTTGTTCTGGAATCGTAGGTGCATTTTCATAAGACATTACACTTTCATTATTCTCTATTTCTTCATCTGGGCTTAGCGCTTCTGGAGATACTCCCTCAGGTGCAGGTTGCATTGGGTAAGGTTCATAACCAAATCCATACCCTGGCTGAATAGGTGTAATTGGGACACAATATGGTGCAGGTTGCATCATATAAGGTGCTTGTGGTGCCATTGCTGGTGATACCCCCATTGGAGGTTTTTGCTCAACACTAGGCATTACAGTTGTTTGGTTTTGCTTCATTGCCATTTCTTCTTCCATAGGCATAACATTAGCTTTCATTGTTTCTTCTTCCATTTCTGGCATTATCATCGGGCTTACTGCTTGTGGATAAAAGTTAGGAGGTGGAGTTGGCTGATATCCGTATGCTGGAGCGACATATTGTGGTGTTGGTGGGTAATATTGTGGCATTTGTGGCATCTTTGGCATTTCTAATTTCTCCTCCATCATCACATCTTCAGCTTCTACCTCTTCCGGTTTCATCATACCGGGTAAAACATTACTAGGTTTTTCCGGATACTCAGGTGCAGCTGCAGGTTGTTGATTTACAATTGGCATATTCACTGTATAATAGTTATTCACATCTATTTCAGGATAGTAGGGTGTATGCTTTTTCGCCATAGGAGGAACATATGGTACTTTGTTTTCTTCAGCCATTAATGCTTTGTTCTGAGTTTTTTCTACCGGTTTAACTTCTTTCTTTTTCTCTTCTGCCATGACAGGCAATGGTTTTTGTGGCTGATTAATTATTGGCTCTTCCACTTCAGCTTCGACATTCGATACTACGTTTACTTTTGCTTCTTTTTTCACATTATTGTTAATAGCCGCTTCTTTTTTTACATGAACATTCCCAGTAGGTACTTTAATTTTCATCCCAGGCAAAATCATATCCGGGTTACTTAATTGCGTATTCATATTTTTTAATTCTGTAAAATCAACCCCATATTTTTGAGCAATTTTCCATAATGTATCACCTTTTTGGACAATGTGGATTTTCACTATTAGGCTCCCTCCTCACAAATCAGTCTTTACAGTGTATGTGAACTTAGGCATTTTGCCACTATTCTTCACCAAAACATATGCTGTATTAACTTAAATTATGTATAACAACTATAAAAAACTCCTGATAACATACCAGGAGTGTTCTTGTTAATTCATACTTAATAACGGCTGTTTGCGCATTGAATATGTTTCTTCGTTCAAGGGAATAATTCTAAGTCCAACGATAAAGTACTTGACATATTTTCCTATTAACAAACGATATTGATAACAATATCTATACTAAATATTTCTTGAGCTGCAACATAGTTTATAAAGAGTTAGTAACTTAAATTATGCTCTTGCAAGCATTCTTTCTAACGCTTTCAATGAATCTTCTGCAACTTGTTCTGAGACAATAATTTGATTATGAACTTTTCCTTTTTCAAGCTCTTCTAATGCCCAAAGTAGATGCGGTAAATCGATACGATTCATAGTTAAACACGGACACATTGCGGGATTTAACGATACAATTTCTTTATCAGGATGATCGTTAATTATGCGATTAACTAAGTTCATTTCTGTGCCGATTGCCCACTTACTTCCAGCTTCCGCTTTAGAAATTGTTTCTATAATATATTTAGTTGATCCTGCATCATCTGATAATTCAACGACTTCACGACTACATTCAGGATGAACAATAATATTCATATCAGGTTTAGTGGCGCGTATTTCTTTAATATTCTCAACAGTGAAATTTTCATGGACAGAACAATGCCCTTTCCATAAAATTACCTTTACTTCTTCCAAGTCCCCTTCATATTCGAAGCTATCAGAGATAGGATTCCAAACAGCCATTTGTTCCAAAGGAATCCCTAAATCGTAGGCAGTATTTCTTCCTAAATGCTGGTCAGGCAAAAATAAAATCCTTTCTTTTTGTGTGAATGCCCATTCAAGCATTTTTTTGGCATTTGAAGATGTGACCGTAGCACCACCGTTTCTTCCAACAAATGCCTTAATTTCAGCTGTTGAATTGACATATGTTAAAGGTAAAATTGTATCCCCAAATTCGGCTTTCATCTTGTTAAAACCGCGCTCAGTTTGTTCAAGGTTTGCCATATCAGCCATTGAGCATCCTGCGCGCATATCTGGCAAGATTACTTTTTGATTGTCGTCGGTCAATATATCTGCTGTTTCAGCCATAAAGTGCACTCCACAAAACACAATATATTCTGCTTCTTTATTTGCAGCTGAAACTTGTGCTAGTTGAAGAGAATCACCTGTCGTGTCTGCGAATTGAATTACTTCATCTTTCTGATAATGGTGACCTGGAATATACAATTTATTACCGAACTTCTCCTTTATCTCCGACACACGTCTAACCATTTCTTCAGTTGATAATTCTCGATATCGCTCAGGCAATCCTTGATGTTTTTCACTTTGAATTAAATCTAGTACGTTCATTTTCAGTTCTCCCCTTCCTTCTATTTAACTCTCATGCTAATATCTAAAGCCTTGACAGAATGTGTAAGCATTCCTAAGGATATATAATCTACACCAGTATCTCTGTATAACGGTAAGCTTTCAAGATTGATTCCTCCTGATGCTTCTGTAATTATACTTGTAGGCACTAAAGAAACATATTTTGTAATTGCTTCGGGCGTACAATTATCAAACATTATAACATCAGCCTTTGCTTGCACTGCTTCAAGTACCTGTTCTTCTGTCTCCGTTTCTACCTCAATTTTCACCATGTGACCTACTTGCTGTCTAACGGCTGCTACAGCCTTTGTAATTGATCCACAAAAAGCTATATGATTATCTTTAATCATTACACCATCATAAAGACCTATGCGATGATTATATCCACCTCCACAAGAAACAGCGTATTTTTCAAACATACGTAATCCTGGTGTCGTTTTTCTTGTATCGCATATCCTCGTATGATCACTATTTAATCGCTTAACTACTTCATTAGTGAGTGTTGCAATGCCGCTCATCCGTTGTATTAAGTTTAATATCACACGCTCACCGATGAGAATATTTTGTATCGAGCCTTCAATAGTCGCAATAACATCACCAGCAGCTACTATCTCACCATCGGCCTTATGTGTCTCTACAGTAATATTAGAATCAAGTATTAGATAGCCTTCTTTAATAATGTCCTCTCCGCAAAAAAGCCCATCACCTTTAGCTATCATTTTTGCTATACCTTGTTGATGAGTAGGAAAAATTGTTTCAGATGTTACATCTCTCTCTCCAACGTCTTCTAAAAAAAATTGTTCAATGTCTTTCCGTAACTTAATTTTGTTCATACTGTCATCTCCTGTTACTAACTGCATAAGTAGAAGCTTCATATTTATGTCTAATTATTTCTTCCCCTAACCATCCTAGATCATCTTCACTAGGATAATCAGTACGATAATGTCCTCCTCGACTTTCTGTTCTTAACAGAGCTGAAGATGAAATAAGCCAACCTACCGTCACCATATTAATGATAGTAACTTGTTCATTAGTCAATTGAGATACATCAACATATTTCTTATCATTCGTTAGATATTGTTCAAACCATGTTTTTGCATCAAACAAGCTGTTTCCATCTCGAACAATACCTACATTCTGCATCATCACAGCTTGTATTTGTTGTTTAGAAGGAAGATTTGTTGAATAATGTCCAATTTGGTCTCGTTTTTTTAAATGGTTGAGATTTTTTAAACTTAAGTTGGATTGTAAAATATAGTCTGATAAGAGCTGTGAAAATACAATTCCTTCTAACAATGAATTACTTGCTAATCGATTAGCACCATGTACTCCTGTACATGCTGTTTCACCTACAGCATATAAGCCTTTAATAGACGTTTTACCTTGATGGTCTGTCCTTATGCCCCCCATAAGAAAATGAGCTCCTGGTACGACTGGAATAAATTTATTGTTAATGTCTATCTGCTGTTCTTGACAGAGTTTGGTTATTGTTGGAAACCTTTTATCAAAATCATCAATGGTGGATATATCTAAAAATATTTCTTCACCTTTATTCATTTCCGAGTAGATGACTCGTGAAACAACATCGCGAGGTGCAAGATCGCCTAACTCATGTACACCTTCCATTATTCTTCTACCTTCTTTTGTGACCAATGTTGCCCCTTCACCACGTACAGCTTCAGATACTAGATCCCCAGCAATCCCATTCGCATATAACATCGTTGGATGAAACTGAATAAATTCTAAATCAACGAGCTGTGCACCTGCACGATATGCCATCGCTAAGCCGTCACCAGTAACCGAATCATTATTCGAAGTTCTACTGTACATTCCACCGCAACCACCTGTTGCTAGCACCGTGTGTACAGCATAATATTTCGTTGTTTGTCCATTGCTATTCCTAGTCATAACTCCAGTGCATACGTCATTGGTCACGAGTAAATCTATAGCCATCTCATCCTCAATGATGGTAACTTTATCTTTAATCCTATTGTGTAAATAGGTCATCAGTCGTCTTCCTGTAGCATCTCCCCCAGCGTGAAGGATCCGTGATGCTCGATGAGCCCCTTCTTTACCAAGTTGCAGATGATTACTAGCGCTTCTATCAAACTGCATACCATTGTCAATCAATTGTTGTATATATAAAGGTCCTTGTTGTACAAGAAGCTTAACAGAATGCTCATTATTATGATTACGTCCCGCTATAACTGTATCATAATAATGTGCCATCCAATGATCATTTTCATCAACTACACAAGCAACCCCGCCTTGTGCTAAAGATGAATTATTATCATATTTTGTGGACTTTGTGATAACAATCACATTTTTATGCTTACATAAACGTTCTGCAGCAACTAATGCCGATATGCCACTTCCAATAATAATTACATCTACTTTAGGCATATTTCCGCCCCCTAGATTACAACTGTCTTGACACCTATATTGACATATATTTAAACTAAAGACAAGAGATATTTACTTTTTTTCATAACGAGGTGCAAATGATGATTTATCTAGACTATGCTGCTACAACACCTATATGTAGTGAAGCAATGCAGGTTTATGAGCATACATCTACAAATATTTTTGGAAATGCTAGTAGTTTACACGATTATGGAAGTAGGTCAAATGAAGTATTAGAGGCTTGTAGAGCTGAATTAGGAAAATTGTTTAATGGAAAGAAGAAGGGTATTTTTTTTACTAGTGGAGGTACTGAGAGTAACTTTCTTGCCATCAAATCACTTATTGAAGCTCATCGTCATAAAGGCAATCATCTTATTACTACTGAAGTTGAGCATTCATCTGTATTAAACGTATTCCGACAATTGGAGTTAGAAGGGTTTAGCGTAACATATTTATCAGTTAATCAACACGGGCAAATAGATTTAGAACAATTGAAAAGTGAAATAACACCAAATACAATTTTGGCCTCTATTCAACATGCTAATTCAGAAATTGGAACGATTCAACCTTTAGCAAAAATAGGGGCACTACTAAAAGAACATCATGTTCTTTTTCATAGTGACTGCATTCAAACATTTGGAAAGATTCCAATTGATGTACAGAAATTTAACCTTGATAGTATATCTATCTCAAGTCACAAAATATATGGACCAAAAGGTGTTGGGGCAGTATATATTCACCCTGGAGTAGAATGGAGAGCGCAATATCCTCATTCAACTCACGAAAATGGCTTTAGGCCTGGCACAATAAACGTACCAGGAATTGCTTCATTTGTTGCTGCTGCTCAAATATCCTGTCGTAATATGGATAATGATATCGATCATTTTTCTATATTAAGACAAAGCTTGATTTCTGAGTTACATGCACTTAACAGAACTGTCGAAGTTATTGGTCATCCTCATGATCAGCTACAGCATATCGTTGCTATAATTATTCAAGGTATTGAGGGTCAATATACTATGCTTGAATGCAACCGTTTCGGCATCGCTATATCTACTGGCAGTGCATGTAAAGTAGGTATGCAAGAGCCTTCAAAAACTATGCTTGCCATAGGAAAATCTAAAGAGGAAGCCAAACAATACGTACGTTTATCTTTCGGTAAATACACAACAATTTCTGATATTAATAAATTCATCTCGGTTTTAGACAAACTTGATCAACAGTTTCAAAAAACAGTTAATAAGGAGGTATAGAATGAGTACCGAACAGAAAATATTTGGTGAAACGAGAAGGAATCTTATATTAAAGTGGCTAAAAGAAAGTCAGGGGCCAGTTACTGGAGGAGAACTCTCAAGGCGGACAAAAGTAAGTAGGCAAGTCATTGTACAAGATATTTCTTTATTAAAAGCGCGACATGAACCAATTTTGGCAACTAGTCAAGGATATTTATATGTACAGCAACAACAAAAACAACTATATTCCCGAATTGTTGTTTGTCGTCACACCCCTGAACAAACAGAAAGAGAACTTACTTTACTAGTTGATCTTGGTGTAACAGTAAAAGATGTGACAATTGAACACCCTGTGTATGGTGATTTAACTGCATCTGTCATGGTTAGTAATCGTAATGAGGTCAAACAATTTCTCAAAAAATTAACTACGACGAATGCTCCATTACTCTCTGAACTAACTGATGGTATTCATATGCATACATTAGAGGCTAATGAAATAACTAAACTTGACGCAGCATGTGAAGCGTTAAAAGAAGCTGAATTCTTAGCCTAGTAACAAAGAAAAGCGGAAGTGCCTCGGTCATCCCCGACAAGCACTGGAAGCAAAAAAATGTAAAGGTGCCTTTTGCCTTTACTTTTTTGCTGAAGTGACCTCGAGGGGATAGGCGCTATAGCTAGACAGTTTGAAAAGCGGAAGGTGCTTGCTCATCGGCGACAAGCATAAGACGATCGAACTAGAAGGTTGTTTTTTAACCTTTTTGTTGGATTGACTTATGACCTCGAGCCGATATCACCTATAGCTAGACAGCTTGAAAAGCGGAAGTGCCTCAGTCATCACCGACAAGCACTGGAAGCAAAAAAAATGTAAAGGCATTGTCTGCCTTTACATTTTTTAGTGAAGTGACCGAGCGGCTAGCGTATGAAGCTAGACTTGCTATTTTAAATATGAAAGTATGGATAGCTTCCTAATATGTTTACAGAGCAACCTAGAGCTTCCAGCTCAGCAATTGCACCTGGTATTAGCACATCATCCATTTCTTTTTCTATATCAATAAGAAAAAAATAATTTCCTAGACCGGTCTTCATTGGTCTAGATTCTATTTTTGATAAGTTCAATTTCCTCCATGCAAAAGCTGAAAGGACTTGGTGTAGTGCACCAGATTGATCATCTAATGGCAGAGAGATCATTAAGGTGGTTTTATAGCCTGAAACTTTTTTACTTGTATGAAGTTGTTTATTCCCTTTATGCAACACGACAAACCTTGTGTGATTATTTTGGTAATCATGAATGTTTTCACGGACGATCGATAATCCATATTCCAATGCAGCTAATTCATTAGCAATCGCAGCTACCTTTTCACTTTTGTTCTCCCTAACATACTTTGCAGCTGCACTAGTAGAAGTAGTGTAGTCATGGGTAACACCTTTTAAATGCTTATGCAAGAATTTATGGCACTGTGCAATAGCGTGAGAATGTGAAAATACTCGTTCAACAGCTTGCCATTCTTGTTGATGATCTGGATGTACCATTAAATGCTGCTTTATGGGAGCTACTATTTCACCTACTATCGGAACAGTTTGTTCATGAATTAGATAATCAACGGTTAAATTGACAGATCCCTCTAATGCATTTTCTAGAGGTACTACACTTAATTCTACGTCACCATGACTTACAGCGTCGATACACTCTGGTATCGTGTGAAACGGTATTCTTTCTACAGGTGAAAAAAGCTTAGAAACTGCTAGGTCTGTAAATGACGCTTTTGGTCCTAAATAGCCAATTGACAGTACCACAAGTATCCCCTCTCCTATTATATATATAAATTTATATTAAGTAGTCATTAATTGTGTTGTGCATATGAAATACGTGTCTATAAGCCCAACTGATTTTATGCTCCTGAACTCAATACTTCAACATTCAAAACAAACTCTAAACGGTTTAGCTTCGAAAGTAGTGTATTAATTTCTTCAGTCATTCCAGCTGTATCGAGGGATAAAGTAACATTCGCCTTTCCATGAACAGGTATTGTTTGGTGGATCGTTAATATGTTACATTTTGCTGCCGAAACAAGCTTCAGTAATTGAGATAACGTACCAGAGCGATCCTCTAGATGAAAGAACAGAGTTATAATTTTCTCCTTTACAATTGTATTAAAAGGGAAAACAGCATCACGATATTTGTAAAACACACTTCGACTAACATCAACCTTTTGAACAGCATCTGCAACAGATTTTGCCTTTTTTCGTTCAATTAGTTCTTTTGCCTCGAGTACTTTTTTCATTGACTCTGGCAGTGCATCTTCTCGAACTAAATAAAACTTATCTCCCACTTTGCCCCAAGCCCCCCTCAATTTATATTTTTCTTAAATCCTCTAAGGTTCCAAAGCGGTTAGATTTATAAATTGACATATTATTTTTATTTGGATTTAATCTATAAATTCAAACTCGAATTCAAGTATCTTAACAAGGTCTCCATCCTTTGCTCCCTGTTGGCGTAATGCATCATCAATACCCATACCTCGTAGCTGACGGGAAAAGCGTCGTACAGATTCATCTCTAGAGAAATCTGTCATTTTAAATAATTTTTCTACATGATTTCCATATACTACAAACGAACCATCACTTTCACGCGATATTTGGAAGTTAGGTGTTTCTTTAATATGTTTATACAGAACGCTTTGACTTTCTTCTTGATCGTCATTTTCATCATATAAAAGAAACTCTGATGTTTTTTCAACCAGATCAGCAATTTCAAATAATAGGTCACGCAAACCTTGTCTTGTTACTGCCGATACAGGAAAGATTTTCACATCATCACTGTTTAGCTTTTCTTTAAACTGCTGTAAATTTTCTTCTGCATCAGGCATATCCATTTTATTTGCAACGATGATTTGTGGTCGTTCTGTTAAACGTAGGTTATATTCACGTAATTCTTCATTAATTATCTGATAATCATCATATGGATCTCTGCCTTCCATTCCAGACATATCTATAACATGAACAATTACTTTTGTTCTTTCAATGTGCCGTAAAAATTGATGGCCTAGTCCAACACCTTGATGAGCTCCCTCAATAAGCCCAGGTAAATCTGCCATCACAAAACTACGACTATCTTCGGTTTCTACAACACCTAAATTTGGAACAATCGTTGTGAAATGGTATTCAGCTATTTTTGGCTTCGCTGCAGAAACTGTTGAAAGCAATGTTGACTTACCAACGCTTGGAAAACCTACTAATCCTACATCAGCTAGTACTTTCAACTCCATCGTAACATAGCGTTCTTGACCTGGTTCACCATTTTCAGCAATTTCTGGTGCAGGATTGGCAGGTGTTGCAAAACGTATATTCCCTCTTCCACCACGTCCACCTTTCGCAATGGCAGCGCTTTGCTCATGGATTGTTAAATCAGCTAATACCTCTTTCGTATCATCGTCTAGTACAACAGTTCCTGGAGGCACTTTAACAACTAGCGGTTCAGCGTTTTTACCATGCATACTCTTAGACATGCCATGTTCTCCACGGGACGCTTTAAAATGTCTTTTATAGCGGAAATCCATCAAAGTTCTTAGACCTTCATCTACCTGAAATATTACGTCAGCACCTTTGCCTCCATCACCACCGGCAGGACCGCCTTTTGGTACATATTTTTCACGTCGAAAGGCGACCATTCCATTTCCACCATCGCCACCTTTAACATATATTTTGACTTGATCGACAAACATTTTTCTTCCTCCGATCTTAGTAATTAAGAAACGCGCAAGGCGCTGGCCTATTAGCAACATATATAACCGTTCAGTCGAAAGGTTGTACTTTATCTTCTGAGCAAGTTCCCTTATGACCTCGGGCCGAAGCACCTTGATCTAGCATTTAGAAAAGCCGATGCGCCTTATCATCCTCAACATCCACTGAAGCTATTGAAGACGTTTTTTGCCTTCAAGATAGTATGACGAGTGACGAGAGGAGATTGACGCTAAAGCTATATATTCAGCAAATCTTAGGTCACGTTAAAGTAAAGATACTTCTAGTGACATTTCAGTGGTATGTATATCGTAATCAGTAATAGATATTTGTTCTTTGCTATTGTTATTTTTTACCCACAAAGTTATTTTATCTGTCTCTGATATTATGCCACGAAAGTCAAAAAAGAAACGGACATCATTGTTACGTATATCGATTGAAATATTTAAATGGTGATTTCCATTTGGGTGAACCGAATTTTCTAAAAGCTCTATCAAACTTTTTGTCCAATCTATCATACTTTGATCGTATTTAGATAAATCTTGGATTTCCCCAAGCACCTCATATTCAATGAATACTTTATGGCTCTCCCAATTAAAAGTCATTAAATATGCTGCTAAGGAAGGTAATTTTAAGTTCGAAAGCTTGGCCTCATACTCAGCTTCTATCACCATTTCTTCAATAATTTCTTTTACTCTATCAAGGTTATTTAGTTCTAAGTTTCCTTTTATTAATTGTAGGTTATTTAACCAATCGTGACGCGAGTGCCGCAATAACTCAACGATATCCCACTGTTTTTTCATATTTCCACTCCTAATGACACAAAATAGTGGTTAATATATTAAAATGAAGAAAACTCTAACCATAATGGTTAGAGTTTGTTTAAATGTTACGCTTCTTGAGCAACAGGGTACACACTAACTTGTTTGCGGTCACGACCTAACCGTTCAAAACGTACCACGCCGTCAACTTTTGCGTATAATGTATCATCCCCGCCACGGCCAACGTTGACACCTGGATAAATTTTTGTACCGCGTTGACGATATAAAATGGATCCACCTGTAACTGTTTGACCATCAGCACGTTTAGCACCTAAACGTTTCGAGATTGAATCACGTCCGTTTTTTGTACTACCTACACCTTTTTTAGATGCAAAAAATTGAAGGTCTAATCTTAACATGATATTCACCTCCTATTTGATTTTTATTATTATTGTTTAGTAATTTTGATGTAATCCCCATACTCTTGTTCAATCGATTTCAAAGAAACGAGCATTCCTTCAAGCAACAGCTGAATTTTATCAGCTACAACTTTGTTAATGTTAGATGGTACTTCACAGTACAAGTAACCATCTTGTTGTTGAATGATTGGCTCGGTATTTGTTAATGCATAAATAGCATTAATAGTACCAATTGAAACAGCTGAGGCACCAGCACAAACAATATCTTGACCATGCGCAGCTTGATACGCATGACCACTCATCGTAAATGATTGTATCGTCCCATCATTTGCACGGTCGATCTTAACGTTTATCATAGTACACCTAGATTATGCGTTGATTTTTTCAATAACAATTTTTGTGTAAGGTTGACGATGACCTTGCTTTTTACGCACGTTTTTCTTAGGTTTATATTTGAAAATAGTAATTTTCTTTTGACGGCCATGTTTTTCAACTTTTGCTGTTACAGTTGCACCAGCTACTGTAGGACTTCCAACTTTAACGTTGTCTCCACCTACGAATAAAACCTTATCAAAAGTAACAGTTTCACCATCAGCCACGTTTAGCTTTTCAACATAAATCTCTTGACCTTCTTCAACTTTAAGTTGTTTTCCACCAGTTTCAATAATTGCGTACATACTTGCACCTCCTTAATAAACTAAGACTCGCCAGTATTCAGGCGTTTCGAAAGCATCGAAAACTTATTTATGTACCTGATCTGAGCGGTTGTAGCACGGTGCTACAAACAAACACAAATAAAATGATAGCATAGAAAAATGTTTACTGTCAATAAGTGTTTTCTACTTTCGACTTATTTACTTTTTCAAGAATATCAGCATATGTACCCATTTGCTTTATTTCATAAAATGCTTCTGTTTTCTTAGATGTTGTTGTTAAAAAGATTGATAACCGTAACATCGTTTCTATCCTTGTAAGATGCTCATCATTAGGACCGCAAAATATCTTTTTAATGCTTTCTGTCGTCTCTATCCATATTGCTTCAAAATCTGTTTGACGATATTCCATCATTTCACGATCAAGTTTATATGCAATTTCTTCATTTGAAACCACCCTACCTATACCATCACATTTCTCACAAGTTGCTGTTAACTGTATAGGTATACTATCTCGTACTTTTTTGCGTGACATTTCTAGAATACCTAAACGTGTATATCCAAAGATGTTAGTTCTTGTCCTATCTTTACGCATTTCTTTCGTAAGTACTTGACTAACTTGTCTTTTATCTTCTTCGTTTTTCATGTCAATAAAATCAATTAAAATAATTCCTCCGATATCACGTAATCGAAGTTGTCTAGCTATCTCTATTGCAGCTAGCTTATTTATGCGTACAATAGTATCACGAATCGCAGATTTTCCTAAATACTTGCCAGAATTCACATCAATTACTGTTAATGCTTCTGTTTGCTCAATAATGATATATCCTCCATTATCTAACCAAACAATTTTTTTTAGCAATTTATCTATTTCATTGTCTAAATGGAAAGATGAGAAAATATTTATTTTATTCGTATACAATGAAACACTTGGCGTAGTTTCTTCTTTAATCCCGCTCAATCTTGTTTTTATTTCCTTATAATAGTTCTGTTCATCTACAATGACTTCTTTAATTGTTGATTGAGGAATTTCTCTAAATATCTTATCAACAAAATGATTACCATGATGTAAAAGATAGGGTGCCTTAGTCATTTGCTGTCTTCGTTGAAGTTGTTGAAAACGTTCCTTTAAATATATTAACTCTTGAATGATGACCTCTTTATCAGCCTCTATACAAGCCGTTCTAAAAATAACTCCTTCATTTTCTTCGCACCAATCTTCACCTAAGCTCTGTAAATAAGTTCGTTTTACATTATCTTCAATTTTTTTCGATACTGCAACATAATTACCAAATGGTAAATATATAACGTAACGACCAGGTATCTCAATGATACCGCTTAACTTCGCACCCTTATTACCGATTTCTTCTTTAATTCCTTGGACGAGTATTATTTCACCTTGATGGACAAAACTCGATATTGATGTTTGTTGTTTTTCTTTTATTGATGAAGGCGACAAATGGTAGCTTAAAAGTTGATCTCGATGTATAAACCCTTTCTTGTCTGCTCCATAATCTACAAAAGCTGCTTGTATACCAGGATGAACATCAGTAACTCGACCTACGTAGATATTTCCTACAACCTCATGATTATTTGGTTGCTCAATATGATATTCAACGAGCTTATTATCTTCAATTATCGCCATTCTTTTTTGTAAGCTCGTTGCGTTAATAATAAGTTTTTTTTCCAATATTCAATGCCTCATTTCGTGAACGATCGATATTTATATATTTTACCGCCACATACAAGATAAGTGCAAGCTCCGACCAACCCTTACGAATAATGAGGGCTTTTTATCTTGGCTGTTTTTGCATTGATTGTTGCTTTTTGTACTAAGAAATAAATAAGTATATTTTAGATGCTAAAAGGTCTAGCTTGACAAAAAAAAAAGCCCATAGATTATAATTAATACTCATACAACAAATCACCAATTGGTTGCGTCACTAGCTTTTCAGAAAAATACGCATGTAATAATTCGTTCTCATCTAGAGAAGCACTTTCCTTCTCTCCACGTTGAACAATAATGGAATGTTTATAACCTCTTTGAAACTTTAGTAAAACATGATGAATTTGTTCTACATCATCAACAACTATAGACTTTAACTGCTGAACGGAATCTTGTTTGCCGTAATACCTCTCTAGCAAAAATCTCATAAACACATAATGACGTTGACGCCATTCAATAATGAGTGAGTAAGCTAAGAAGCTAATGATCATCCAAAAATTTAATTGAAATGGATAGGTAATTAGAAATAATACGACCATTGCTACAATTAGTATGAACGAGCAGTAGAGTGTCCTCTTATGTGCATTGCTAAAAGATTCTTTTAAAGATAGTATTACAAATAATAATTTCCCTCCATCTAGCGGCCAAATAGGAAGTAAATTTAAAGAAAAGATCACTAAATTTTGATTTACAAATAATTGAAAGCTGTCTTCTGACATCAACGAAGTAGTGTATAGGAGGTACCCAACCCCCAAGAGCCATATATGTTGAAGTGGACCTGCTAAAATCACAATTAACTCTTGCTTGATTGGTCGATTCCCATGTTCATCTACCTCAGCTACTCCACCAAAAGGTAACAAAGCAATGCGTTTAATTCGCCATGAAAAAAAATGAGCCGCAAGCACATGACCCATTTCGTGAACAAAAACGATAAGAAAGAGCATGATAAGTTCCCTTACATGTCCGGTTATAATGCCGATCCCTATCAAAAACCAAAGCAATGGGTGAATGTAGACTTTTGATAACAACACAATGATGTTATTCAAATGAGATCACCTGTATCGGATCAATAAATTCGGTACCTTTTTTAATTGCAAAATAATATGTTCCCTTTGTTTGATCACTATCTTCCATCACATCACCAATCACTTCACCTTTTTCAATAAATTTAAACATTTCAGTTGAGATTGACTGCAAATTTCCATACCACGTTTCTGTTTTATTTGCATGTTGAACGATAACTGTTTTCCCAAGCCCTTCCTTCTTACCAGCAAAGGATACCCAACCATCGTCCATCGACTCAACTTGTGTTTTGCTTACTGTTTCAATTACAATACCCTGTCCATCAGTCTCAAAATCTTGTAGTACTTTTCCTGATGCAGGGACAGCATATTCAAACTGTGAAAATTCAGTCTTATCTTCCCCTGCAATATTGCGTTCAGGAAGGAGAGCAATCGGTTTTCCGAATATATTTTCATACCATGCCGAAACAGAAGCAAATTGAAATTCTTGCTGAAATGTTCGGGTAACAAAATCCCTACCTGATTTAAATGTATCTGATTCGTTTTTAAACATAATTGCTACAATTAATACTAGACATATAGAAAATAGTACTTTAAACATAAATTTTTCTTTTTGAAATAGTGGATGAATATCATTAGATTCATGTTGAAATGAAGAGTTCGGCATTGGTATTTTATGATGTTCATCACGAAACAGTTCCTTTGAGGGTTGATCGCGAGGTGGACGTATCCCTCTATCTTTTTTTCTTTTTGCAATACGTTTTCTAATTTCATCAGCACGATGATGTCCCATTTATCTCACACCATTCCCCTTTAAGAGCATGTTCAAAAATAGTGAAGAATTACAAGACCGCGTAGCTACGAGCACCAGAATAAAGCTACTACACTGAGAAAAAATTCTGTTGCTTGTTTTAAGGAATTAACTTTTCTGAAAAAACTCTCGCAAGCATCTTGAGATACGTAATGTCATTTACGCATACAGCAGATGTAATGGAGTCCCACTTAAACCCGCAACGTTCTATGGCACATACGGATTTAAAATATCCTGTTCAAATTAATTCTACAGTCCTTCTTCCCAAACTTTTTGAACGATCTCTTTAATCAATTGTTTGTACTATTTTATGACTTGTCCGGATTGATTAGAACAAAAAATCCATTAGGAGATGGTGAAAAAAGTCGTTGTAACTATATTTATTTATTTGGATCGTGTGTCTTCTATTCAACCTCATTTAAAAATACTACACAGATAGAAGTGGTCGGCTACAATGTTAGAAACTAAAGGATTATTTTATTAATTGTTATTTTTCAAACTAGGAGCTAAACACGAATGACACAACCGTTACTGCATGTTCTCTTTTCTAATGATTATCAAGTTCATATAAAACAGCCTAATCACTTCAAATTTTGAAATACAGTTACAATTTTTTGAAAAGAGCCTAAATATATATAATCACTATACAACAAATCATATAATCGAGAGATTGCTAAACTTCCATAATAAGACTGGTGTTTTTGGATCGATTGTTTATTCAAAGTTAGTAGCAAATAAATTTATGAAAAGACACATAAGAAAAAGACCTCTGATTAAAAGGAAACTAATCAGAAGCCATTATATATTCTTGATAGAGTAATGATATAAACCTTCTCTATCTTATTCATACTCTCACGCCAAAGAACTTTTTAATTTTTGAAAACATACCTTTCTCTCCAATGTCTAAAGATTGGAGAGGAACAGATTCGCCTAACACCCTTCGTGCAATATTTCTATAAGCAACACCAGCTATATTCTTTGGATTCATAGCTATCGGTTCACCTTCGTTGGATGCTTTAATTACCTCATCATCGTCTGCTACGATACCGATCAAATCAATTGAAAGATGAGCTACAACATCATCCACGTCTAGCATATCGCCGTCTTTTACCATTTTATTACGTATTCTATTAATTATTAGTTTTGGTGGTTCTATGTCCTCTTCTTTTTCAAGTAAACCTATAATACGATCCGCATCTCGAACAGCTGATTTCTCTGGTGTTGTTACGACAATTGCCTTATTCGCCCCCGCGACAGCATTTCTGTATCCTTGTTCGATTCCTGCGGGGCAATCGATAAGAACATAATCAAAGTCCTGTCTAATTTCGGAAACTAGTTTTTTCATTTGATCAGGGGTTACAGCTGTTTTATCACTTGTTTGTGCTGCAGGAAGTAAGTATAAATTATCATCAAACCTCTTATCTTTTACTAAGGCTTGATTAATCTTTGAACAACGCCCTTCTACTACATCTACTAAATCAAATATAATTCGATTTTCTAGACCCATTACGACATCTAAATTTCGAAGGCCAATATCTGTATCTACTAGACACACACGTTTGCCTGCTAGCGCTAAAGCGGTTCCTAGATTAGCAGATGTTGTTGTTTTGCCTACTCCACCTTTTCCTGATGTTATGACTATAGCATCTCCCACTGTCACATTCCCCTTTCCAACCGCGTTAATATAGGTCTTATATGAGTTAGCAGTTGTAAACGATCTACTATTATTTTGTTATCATCATTTATATAAGCACATTCCATACCATGTGAACTATCATCATCATATTCCGGTGCTCGACTAATAATATTACAGATTTTCAATTGTGAAGGCTTCATTACTGATGCAGCAATTACGGATTGTTTATCGTTATTTGCACCCGCATGGGCAACTCCACGCAGAGCACCTAAAACAAAAATATTACCGCCAGCCACAACCTTCCCACCCGGATTCACGTCACCAATAAGTAGTAAATCGCCTTGTACATGCAATACTTGCCCTGAACGTATTATTTTACATACAGGAACAACCTCTGTTTCTCGTTTCCACGTTATTGCTTCCTCTTTGGAAATTACATTCCCCTCTATTGAATCTACAACAAGTTGCTTCTTTGAACGAATGAGGACACGAATTTGTTCTTCTTGTTCATTTGTTAGAAAACGATTACCAATCTGCAAATGAACAGCTATGAAAGGACCTTCCTCATCCCCTTGAAATGTTAGCGATAGCTTTTCTTCTAGCTCTTGTAACAAGCTTTGGAATGAGCATGTATCATCGAGATGTAACGTCAATCCTTCTTTCGTTCCTTTTATCGTAACTAATTGTTGTTTATGCTTATTCACGTCGTTCACCTCAATGAATATATATTTCGACAAAGGTTGAATATTTCCTCTAAGATGATTGTCAAAAAATCTGTTAATTAACTTGTTATAGATATAGCCAAGGCTAGCCTTTTCTACCATCTTCAGACACTTTTGTTAAGTATCTTTTTAAAGGATAAGAGAAAATAACTAGAAATATACTATTTAACACGATAGTCGGATATAATCGATTCATACTAAAGTCATTTATTGACATTTGTGTACTTGTAATTAGTGCATAGAGTCCATATACATAATACTCTATGAAAGAGATCATAAAAAGACATATAACTGATACAATAACTAAATTAGATTGGAGAAACTTCATAAGCTTAAAAACTAAATATGCAGCAACAGGATACGAAAACATATATATTCCAATAACTTCTGTATATACTACATCATATAATAATCCAAATATTGCTGCATATATAATACCGATTAATTTATCACGATAAACTGTAATAAAGATAAACAAAATTAACGAAAACCTTGGAACATAAATAAAATCTTTAAAAAAACGTTCAGGTGGAAATATGTCTATGATTGTACTTTCAGCAATAAATAAGAAAGTAGCGAAAAGAGGAAGATAAAAACGTCGCACTATTCTTCCCCCTCGATATCTACTGGTGTCATAGTCCGTTCTAGTACGATGACGTGATCGATTGTTGAAAAATTCGCTTCTGGTTTAACATACGCTAATTGCAATAACCCAGATTCATCTGGCACTATATCTATTACTTTACCGATTGGCAATCCACTAGGAAAAACGCCACCTAACCCAGATGTAATGACGTCTTGGTCGACCTTCACTTCTACATTCGTAGCTTTCTTAAGTTTTAATAATAGTGCCTCACGTTCATCATCATAGCCTTCTATAACACCATCTACATTGCTTGCTTCATCCTCACCTAGAACAACTGCAGCAACCCGATTTATTCGATTTTGATTCGTATCACTTAACAGTTGAATGGTTGATTTAAATTGTGAGGTCTGCTTCACTTTTCCTATTAAGCCTTTTGAGGTAATGACTGCCATATCGACTTTCACACCGTGTTTTTCACCTTTATTTATATATATATTCTGATACCATTGATCAGGATTTCTTCCAATAACCGTCGCTTGAATCGGAGTATAACCTGTAAGACTTGTTGTTTTTTCTAATATAGCACTAAGCTCTTCATAATCTTGTTCAAGAATTTGATACTTGTCTTTTAACGCAACGTATTCTTCCAGCCTGGCCTTTAACATTTTGTTCTCTTCGTATGTATTCTTTAAGTCATTCACATTTTCAAAGAAGCCCGCAACATATTGTGCGGGCTGATGAACGATGGATTGTACCCAACCAACGGTGTCTTTAATAAACTGTTCTGGCCATGTTACCTGCTCACGGTCTCTTAATGAAAACCCAATCAATGCCACTAAAATAATCACACATATTAATAATATTATTAATCGTTTATTTAAGAAGAATTGTGGCATGATTATTTGCACCCTCTTAAGTTAATCATATTAGTCATTAACTTGGTTTTTGAATAAATGAATGTGATCTAATGCTTTTCCAGTACCTATCGCAACACAATCAAGCGGATTTTCTGCAATAAGAACTGGCATTTTCGTTTCTTCACTAATAACCTTATCTAAGTTTCTTAACAACGCGCCGCCACCAGTCAAAACAATCCCTCTATCCATAATATCTGCGGCTAATTCAGGAGGGGTATTTTCCAACGTATTCTTTACTGATTCTACAATAGAAAATACTGTATCGCGCATAGCTTGAGTGATTTCGTCTGCAGAGATTTCTATCGTTTTTGGCAACCCTGTAACTAAGTCACGGCCTCTAATTTCCATGCCTTCGACGTCATCTGTTATACTTGCTGATCCAATCTCTACTTTTATTAATTCTGCGGTACGTTCACCTATTAATAAGTTGAACGATTTACGAATATATTGAATGATTGCTTCATCCATCTCGTCACCAGCAACACGTATGGATTGCTTAGTAACAATCCCTCCTAAAGAAATAATCGCAACCTCAGTCGTACCTCCACCAATATCGACAACCATGCTACCAGTAGGCTCCCACACCGGTAAATTTGCACCTATAGCTGCTGCAAATGGCTCTTCAATCGTGTATGCTTCACGGGCACCAGCCTGTTTTGTAGCATCTTTAACAGCCCGTTTTTCAACTGCAGTTACACCAGAAGGTATACATACCATTACATTCGGTTTACGTGCAAAAACACTTTTATTTTTCAATGCTTGCTTAATATAATACTTCATCATTGTTGCTGTTGTTTCATAATCTGCAATTACCCCATCCTTCATCGGGCGTCTTGCCACAACATTTCCAGGTGTACGTCCAATCATATTTTTAGCTTCATTACCAACAGCCACTATTTGTTTAGAGTCTTTTTGAAAGGCCACTACTGAAGGTTCCCTCACGAGTATACCTTTCCCTTTCACATACACAACTGTATTTGCTGTTCCTAAATCTATTCCAAGGTCTCTAGTACCAATGCCAAACATTAATTGTATCTTCCTTTCTGCTACGAAATACATATAATTATTGTAGTAAACTTTTGCTTGTCCACTTTGAACGTGGTTTGTATAGCTATTTTCAGCAAAACCCTTGCTGTTTTCATATTACGACATATACAACTAGAGTACGTGCCATCTTCTCTTATTTAATAAGATGACCATCGAGTAGAATAACTACTATTTGATCTAATTTGATAGCATTATTAACAAAGTTTACGAAAAGAGTTAGTAAAAAACTCATAAATAATATTATATCGTACCACCGATTAAAATAACAGTGCTACAAATATCCTTTTTCCTTTAAGCTTACGAATTTATTATCACCTATTATAATATGGTCTAATAAGTCGATTCCTATAATCTTACTACACTCTGATAGTCGCCTAGTTACTTCAATATCCTCACGGCTAGGTGCCGGGTCTCCAGACGGATGGTTATGGGAACAAATGATTGAAGCTGCTGAACGGCGGAAAGCTTCTTTAAACACTTCTCTAGGATGCACAATTGACGCATTTAGGCTACCAATGAAAACTGTTTGCCTATGCATCACTTGATTTTTTGTGTTTAAATATAAAACGACAAAATGCTCTTGTGTAAGAAAGCGCATGTCATCCATGACGTAACTTGCAGCGTCTTTAGGTGATTTAATAACATACCTTTCTTCAAATTGTAGTCTTCCAATACGCATGCCTAGTTCCACAGAAGCCATAATTTGTACAGCCTTTGCGACACCAATTCCTTTAAGTTCTGTAATTTCTTCTATTGAAGCGTCCTTTAATAAACGAAGTCCTTCAAAGTGTGTTAGTAGCCGATTCGATAATTGAAGAACAGATTCATTTTTCGTTCCAGTTCTTAAAATGATTGCTAGCAATTCATGATTAGAGAGACAATTTGGTCCGTCAGTGATAAGCCGTTCTCTAGGGCGCTCGTCTTTTGGGAAGTCACGTATCATCACTTCGCTTACATTCATATTTCCCCCCCTTAGTATAGAATACGCATTATTATTTAGTTATCTTTGGGTAATAGCCGATTTTTTTTAGCTCGCGAACAGTTCTAGCTACTGGTAAACCCACAACTGAAAAATAGTCGCCTTTAAGTTCTTTTACTAACAGTGCACCTAATCCCTGTATACCGTAGGATCCTGCTTTATCAAATGGTTCACCACTATTAATATACTCAGTAATTTCTTGTTCAGTTAATTCCCAAAAGGTTACCTCTGTGGATTCAAAAAACGTCTTTTCCAATTGAGGAGAAATGAGCGCTACTCCTGTTAGCACTTGATGCTTGGAACCGGATAGTTTTGTTAATGTATTAAACGCATCATCTCTATTTTGTGGTTTACCTAGTAATTCACCGTTACTTATAACGATTGTATCAGCCCCAATTACATATGAATTTGGATTGTTGTTTGAGACATTCTTTGCTTTTTGGTATGCGAGTGACATGACGACGTCTTCAGGAGGTAAATGAGCTTCAATAATTTCTTCAATATTACTTACAGAAACAGTAAATGGTATGTGAAGGTTTTCTAAAAGTTCTTTTCTACGAGGAGATCCAGAGGCTAAAATGAGGTTATTCATACTATCACCCTTTATTTTATTTCGTACAGTTTGGAAGATACAACAGTATCGTAACAAATTATTAGCTTATTAACAATTCATATTAGTATATTTTGGATCATATTTATTTTTCACTCTCATTTATTACACTAGATTGCTCTAAAAACAGTAAAAATTACTTGATTGGAGAAAATATTTTTACCATTATTAATGGATAGTTGGATTATAGTCGCTCTAATTATATTACGTGTTTTTTCTAGTAAACTAGAACACCGTGCTTCATTCAAATTTAGATTATGTAAATAAGCATATTTTAAACCCTGAAATACAAAGTTAATCTTAAGAGTATAAATAATGAATAGGGCTTCAAGAACTGTTGGTAAATAAATAAGGAATTCCATAATTAGTATAGAAATTAAACCCCACAGTTTTTTTATATAGGAATAGACCGTACGATGGGTCGTAAGGAAGTCATATACAATTTTTATTGTATATGCAGCTAAAGGAGTCGTTTGTGCTTTTAGAGAGCAATGTTGTCCAACTATTGGTAGACTCATTGCCCATGAAATATTCGAAGTGAACGATCATCATTCCAAACAAATATAAAGATTCATTATTTAAGGACAATTGTACGAAGGCCGATTCGAAGTCAAAGTACACATAGCTATATACATATAAATACGCATTGTAAAAAAATAATAAAAAATGCCTCTTACTAGCTATGGTGAAGAATAATAAAATAATTGTAAGTAATAAACTGAAGCATAAAACCTAACTTTCAAAGGGGAAAACAAAGTAAATAGTATAAAAATCTGAAAAGGGTAATTGACCTTTGCTCAATTACCCTTTAGTTAACATATTATATGATGGTTGTTTTCGCATTAATTGCTGCTTCTCGCAATCATCTTATCGTATAATACGAGAATATTCAGTAAAGCTTGCTGACTATTCATTATGGATGTACGGTTACCAGTTTGCTTAAAGATT
This sequence comes from Cytobacillus sp. IB215665, assembly GCF_033963835.1. Lineage (NCBI taxonomy): Bacteria > Bacillati > Bacillota > Bacilli > Caryophanales > Bacillaceae > Cytobacillus > Cytobacillus sp. IB215665. The sequence goes on along the minus strand of NZ_JAXBME010000002.1, from coordinate 136,407 downwards.
TTCAGTTGTTCAACCGCTGTGGTAAGTTCCTTAGCATGCTGCTGTATTGAGGTCGACAATGGATTCAAATCTAGCTGAGACATCATCAAATAGTTTTGTTCCAAACTATTCCACACTTCTTCATTCAGTGATTTTCCAGAAAGTAATATAGCTGATGCCTCAATAAGGCTTTCATACATCTGTCTGCTTTGCCCAATATAATTCTTTTCTTCATCATTACTAGTAGTAATTGTTCCACCCTCAATTACAAATTGCTTGTTATACGTCTCTAGTCCTCTATCAGTAAAAAGTTGACTAAGAGAGTCGACAGATGCCTCTGTACTGCTAAGCCCAATAAACAAAGAATAGTTATCTGCGTTTTTTATTAGGATCGATGGGATTCCATTACTTGTTAATTGCTGTTGATATTCGTGTCCAGAAGATTCTTGAGAAAAAGCTCCTCCTTGAACAACTTGTACAACGAGAGGTTCAAAAATACCTATTTGAGTATTACTAGAAGGCTGGTTTGAATTGGTAGCACCTGAAAAATTAGCTGCGTCTTCCAATGGTGTATTTTCTTCTAGTGCTTGTTTTGGCTGCTCGTCAGAAATTAATTGTAACATTAGTAAGCCCAACCCAATTCCAATAACAATTGCCAATAGTATGGACACCAAAAAGTTTTTTGATGAATACGGAAATTTATTGTTTATTTTAGGAAATCTTAATTTACGCCTCGGTGTATCACTATGTCCTTTATGACGCAAGTCTTCAATTGACACTATATCTTTATGCTGAATGTTATTTTGCTGTTTATCAGGTAAAACCCACAAAAATTCCTCTTCACCTTGATCTTTTGTTGTAGCTACTTGTTTCTTCCCGACAGACAGGTTCTTTTTTTTTCTTTGAACCCCATTTTGCTCTTTTCCGTTAATTTTAATTGATATATGTTCTTTTTGCTCGTCCACACTTTCACCGCCTAGTGTCACATTTCTTAGCTTGCTCCAATGGTAGCATAGGGTTTCAAAAAAAACACAAGACTTTTGTCGTCTTAATATTAAAGGTTTTCGTCAAATTTCTTAGTCGCTTTTTTGGCTCGTTTTTAATATTGGCCGTTTTCGCATTGGTTGTTGTATTTCAAATTAAGGAATAAACACCTACACAACTAGAATTCGGGGCACCCTTTTTTCTATATAACGATGATTTACAATATAAAATAACTTTTTTGTTAATTATGTTAACAATAGTAACAAAGTTTACGAAAAGAGTCTTAATATTAAATAACAATCATCTTGTTAACATACCACGATATTATTATTTCACTAAAATAATAACTAATGATTGTTCCAAGCAAAATAAACGGGACAAATGGAATGGGAATTTTCCGATTTAGCCTGCTTAACAACATCCCCAATAACCCATACAAAGCACCAAATAATGTTGAACAAAAAAATGCTAACAACACCCCTTTAGAGCCAAGGACGACCCCTAGAAGACTAAACAGTTTAATATCTCCACCACCTATTCCTCCTCTGCTTATTATTGAAATAAGGCTTAGTAAACAAAACGAAATAAGCGCGCCTATGATGGCATCCCACCACGGTGTTAACGGAAGGAAAATGCGTTCAATCACAAACACAATTGTGAAAAATAACAAGACTTTGTTTGGTATTAGCATGAAAGTAATATCTGAAACAAAGAGGATCATCAACATCGAAATCATTGTCCAACAAACTAATAATTCCATCGACCAACCTAATATCAATGGGGAAATTGTGATAAGAATTGCAGTCATTAATTCAACAAAAGGGTAAAGAGGGGAAATAGATGATTTACATTTACGACATTTCCCTCCTTGAATGATAAATGAAAAGACAGGGATAAGCTCAAGTGATGTAAGCTGTCTCTTGCAGTTAAGACAAGCAGAGCGAGGAGCAACAATCGACTCCCCCTTTGGGACACGTAGGCCAATAACATTGAAAAAAGAGCCGAGAATTAGTGATAATAAAAAAATATATAGATACACATATACCATATGATTAGCTCCATCTACATATATTTTGACCAGTTTCTTCTGAACTCATATGCTAAGCTACAACTCATTAATTACAGTGGCTGGAGGGTTCTCTATGTTTACTTTGTTGTTATTTTCCGATAAACCTGAGTACAACAACTAGTTTTTTTATTACTATCTTCATTTGATAGATGAAATGATACTATGATTACTACTTTTAAAAACCAATCAACAAAGCATCCATTATAAAATTTTCATTATTAATGTAATCTATTGTGCAAGCACAGCTACTTTATTTCTTCCTGCTTGCTTCGCACCTGTATACATTGCTCTATCAGCTGTACGAATGAGCTCTATCGGATTTTCTCCATCGTAAGGAGAGGTCGCAATTCCTATACTGGCAGTAATTTTAACTTGTTTGACTTTCTTATCAGATAAATTCCCAGTAATATGAAATGGCCTTGTTGCAATCTTCTTCCGAATTTCCTCCGCCAAAGAAAATGCTGATTGACGGTCGTAGAAGGGTAATAGAATAATGAATTCTTCTCCCCCATAGCGTGCCACTGTTCCTTCATTCCCTACAATCTCTGTTAACAGCATAGCAGTATCACGAAGAATGTCATTTCCACTTTGATGGCCATAAGTATCATTCACCGCTTTAAAATGGTCTATATCAATTAAGATGATGGATAGCGTCTTGTACCAATCTTTTTTTGATAATACATCCATTTCTTGACTTAATAAGCCTTCAAAATATTGATAGTTGTATATTTTCGTTAAACCATCATGTTCACTTTTATGCTTAGCTTCTTCATAATGACGCGCATTTTCAATCGCTACAGCCAAATAAGATCCTAATAAATCTACTAGCATTAACTGATATTTTTTATATGCACGTTTCTTATGGGAAGCTAAAACAATGACAGAAACAACCGTTTGGTTTCGCACAACAGGGACAGCCATAACACTTTCTACCGTTGATGGTAAACAGCCATTCATAACCGATTTCCAGTTGTTACGAGAATGATAGATAACTGGTTTCTTAGAAGCCCAAACCTCTCCAGCAATCCCTTCATACTTTTGTAATGGAGGAATTGTGAGCTTTTTTTCCTCAGAACATTCATAATACCTAATTAAATTAAGAGTATCATCATTAACCACATCTAAAATATATGCTAAATCTACTGGAAACATCATCGTGAGCTTCTCTAAAAATAAATCTATTACTTGTTCCACTTTTAGCTGTTCTGCAAGTTGATGACCTATTTCACTAGCACGTTGTAAATAATTATTGACTTTTCGGCTTGAATTATAGAGTTGAATCATAGTTACGATACATATAAATGGTAAGCCTGTATAAATTAATGCTTGTATACCTAGTTGTTCATATAATAAGAATAAAATAAGGCCAAAAGGAATAAGAATACAAGTAGTTATTACTTCCCATAACATGTCTCGACTTAACAGTGACTTTTTTATTTTTCTTTTGTATTTCACATAATCAATTATTGCTAAAAACAGTTGGTTTGAAATAAAAATAGCTACTAAATAACCAATTATTGGTATGACTATCTGAGTTAAACTGACTATTTCATCACCATGAGTGCCTCCTAGGCTATAATATACTAAGCCTCCTATGATAGAAATTGATATGAACATGATTGAATTTAATGGGTAACGATATAAATCGCTTTTGCTAATACGTAACCTTAATAGAAGTACGACGATAGAAAGCTGCATTACTACCATCTCAACAAATAAGCCAAACGATAAAAACACAGCTAATAACACAGCTTGGCCAAAAAATATCGGCGTCTCATTAACAATGATAGGAAAAAAACAAACAATAATCATTAAGATTAAAAATAAAAGAATATCCTGAGCATTCTCATATAATAAAGGACTCGTATTTGAAAATACTAAGTATAAAACTAAAGGTGTATATATGGCCCAAAATACCCATAATATGTTTTTAAATTTCAAATATCGTCCTCCTCTACCACATATTTCATATTTACCAGTTTATCGTCTATATTTTACCAAATTTTCAGACAAAAGTCATATGTTATATGAAAATACTACGATAAACATCCTAATATATGTAATCGTACTTCTGATATAAAATATAGTGAACCTGTGATAATAAGAACGTCATCTTTAGGTATGGAGTTTAGCTTTTCATTAATAACTACTTTCCAATCTTCCTCGTAATCCTTATTACTTCTACTACATTGATCATACAATTCTCTTGCTGATAAAGACCTAGGAAAATCGAACGAAGTACATATAAGTCGTTCAGCAATATCAGCTAAAGGGTTAAGCATATCTCCAATGTGTTTATCTGCTAAAGCAGAAAATATGATATGTATCTTCTTATCGTTAAAGTGATCGTTAAGAGTTTTACATAAGGCTTGAATTCCTTCTGGGTTATGTGCACCATCAATGATAACCAACGGTTCTGTCATAAGTGTTTCAAAACGACCAGCCCAAAATGCATTCTTTATTCCATTACGAATATGTACTTCTTCTATGGTCATTGAAAAATGTGTTTTCAAATATACGGCTGCCATAATTGCTAGGGCCGCATTTTTCACTTGATGAGCACCTTTCATCTTAGAGTTGAGATCATTTATTGTTAGAAAAGGAGTCTTAATTGAGAATGCTTCACCGCTTTTAGTCGATTGATAATTAGCAATAGTAAAATCAAGGTTATATTGAAATACTTGAGAATTTGTAGACTGTGCTTTTGCTAAAATGACTTGTAAGGCTTCTTTCTGTTCAACCGAAGTAATCACTGGTGAGCCTGGCTTTATAATTCCACTTTTTTCATATGCAATTTCTTCAACTGTCTCGCCAAGTATGGCAGTATGATCAAACCCGATGTTCGTAATAATGGAAAACAGTGGGTTAATAACATTCGTAGAATCTAACCTACCTCCTAGACCTGTCTCAAAGATTACGAGGTCAACTGCCTTTGTTTTTGCAAAGTAAACCAATGCCATCGCAGTGATTACTTCAAATTCGGTAGGCGAACCTAACTCAGTATGTTCTAACTGTTCTGCTAACGGTTTAATCTCATTAACTAAACTGACAATTTCCTCATCATGAATTGGAACACCATTGATGCTAATTCGTTCATTAAATTGTTCAATGTAAGGTGAAGTAAAAGTACCTATGTTGTAGCCTGCCTCTTGTAGAATTGTTCTCAAATAACATACCGTCGAACCTTTACCATTTGTCCCAGCAACATGGATTGTTTGAATATGTTGTTCAGGATGAGCCAAACGCTCCATCATCCACTCCATTCTTTTTAGTCCTGGCTTCATACCTAAACGAAGTCTTGAATGAATCCAATCTATAGCTTCCTTATATGTAACTACCATAAAACTCCTCCCAAATAAAAATGTTAATTAGCGTAAAGCGCTTGATTCTCTTATCTTCCCTCACAAAAACTACAACTCTGCGTGATCTATAAAAAGCTTATTTTAACGGCGAAATCATATCTAGGATTGTTGCATCTAGATTATAGAAAAGTGCAGCTCTTTGATTATCCTTCGCAAACACTGCAGCTTTGTTATATTCAAAAAACACGAACCCTCTCAGGTTCGTGTTATATTTTAGTCTATCCATCATTCATTTGTCTACAAATGAATTTTGAATAATCCTTGGTAAAATGCCCCTCATTCATCATGCCTTACACATGAGTCCGATCTTTATTAATGTATTATCCTTTCAGTTCGGCGATACGAGCACGAACCGTTTCACGCTTTTCAACATAATCCTGTTCTTTAGCACGTTCTTCAGCAATTACTTTTTCTGGAGCTTTGTTGACGAAACCTTCATTACTTAATTTCTTTTGAACGCGATCTACTTCTTTATCCAGCTTCTCCATTTCTTTTTGTAGACGTTGCACTTCTTCTTCAATATTAATTAAACCTTCAAGTGGTAGAATTAATTCTACACCAGTTACTACAGCTGTCATAGACTTTGCAGGTGGTTGTAACCCTACTCCGATCATTAATTCACTTGGATTACAGAATTTATCGATATATGAACGATTGTCTTCTAGTCGAGTAGCTACATTCTCATCTTTTGCATTGATGTGTAGCTTAATCTTTTTACTCATTGGTGTATTCACTTCAGCTCGAACGTTGCGGACTGATCGAATAATATCAACGAGTAAGCGCATATCATTTGCAGCTTGTTCGTTCGAAAGTTCTGAACGAACCTGTGGCCACTTAGCAACAGTTATTGAGTCTCCATCACGAGGTATATTTTGCCAAATTTCCTCGGTAATAAAAGGCATAAACGGATGTAATAAACGTAGAGTATTATCTAACACATATGCTAATACACTTCGTGTCGTTTTCTTTGACTTGACATCATCCCCATATAATGGGAGTTTAGCCATTTCTATATACCAATCACAGAAATCATCCCAAATGAAGTTATATAACACACGACCAACTTCACCAAATTCATATTTATCTGCTAAAATTGTAACCTTTTCGATTGTCTCATTAAGTCTTGTTAATATCCATTGATCTGCTACCGACATTTCCCCTGTTAAATCTATTTCTTCATACTTGAGGCCATCTAAATTCATTATTACGAATCTCGATGCATTCCATATTTTATTAGCAAAGTTCCAAGTAGCCTCGACCTTCTCCGTACTATAACGTAAATCTTGGCCTGGAGAGCTACCTGTTGCAAGGAAATATCGTAAGGAATCAGCACCATATTGGTCGATGACATCCATTGGATCTACACCATTTCCTAAAGATTTACTCATTTTTCTTCCATCTGAAGCACGTACGAGTCCATGTATTAATACATCATCGAAAGGACGTTTCCCAGTAAACTCGAGAGCTTGGAAAATCATTCTTGACACCCAGAAGAAAATAATATCATAACCAGTAACGAGAACATTCGATGGGTAATAACGATTGTAATCCAATGAAGATTCATCAGGCCATCCCATCGTTGAAAACGGCCAAAGTGCTGAGCTGAACCAAGTATCTAATACATCAGTGTCTTGTTCCCAGTTTTCAACATCAGCTGGTGGTTCATGGTCTACATAAACTTCACCTGTCTCCTTATGGTACCATGCAGGAATACGGTGTCCCCACCACAATTGACGAGAAATGCACCAATCACGAATATTTTCCATCCAGCGTAAATACGTTTTTTCAAAGCGATCAGGAACAAAATTCACCTTATCACCTGTTTGCTGTAACTTAATCGCTTCATCAGCTAATGGCTGCATTTTTACAAACCATTGTGTTGACAAATACGGCTCAACTACAGCTCCACTTCGTTCGCTATGACCTACTGAATGCATATGCTCCTCAATTTTAAAGAGGACTCCTTGCTCTTCTAAATCTTTCACAATTTGCTTACGGCATTCGAAGCGATCCATCCCTTGATATTTACCAGCATTTTCATTCATCGTTCCGTCTTCATTCATTACAAGAACTCTTTCAAGGTTATGACGGTTGCCAATTTCAAAGTCATTCGGATCATGGGCTGGTGTAATTTTTACCGCTCCAGACCCGAACTCCATATCAACATAGTCATCACCTACGATTTTTAGTTCTCTTCCGATTATTGGTAGTTTAGCTGTTTTTCCAATCAAATGCTTATAGCGCTCATCCTTTGGATGAACTGCTATAGCAGTATCTCCAAGCATCGTCTCAGGCCGAGTTGTAGCAATTTCGATATACCCTGAACCGTCCGTTAGTGGATAACGCATATGATAAAATGCACCTTGCACATCTTTATGAATCACTTCAATATCTGACAGGGCTGTCTTTGTTTGTGGGTCCCAGTTAATAATATATTCTCCACGATAAATAAGACCTTTTTTGTACAATGTTACGAAAACCTCACGAACAGCTTTAGAAAGCCCTTCATCAAGTGTAAAACGCTCGCGTGAATAATCTAGCCCTAAGCCAAGCTTTGACCACTGCTGACGAATATGACTAGCGTACTCCTCTTTCCACTTCCACGTTTCCTCAACAAATTTTTCTCTTCCTAAATCATATCTAGATGTACCTTGTTCACGAAGCTTAGCTTCGACCTTTGCTTGAGTAGCAATACCCGCGTGATCCATTCCAGGTAACCAAAGAACATCAAACCCTTGCATACGCTTCATACGCGTCAATATATCTTGTAATGTTGTATCCCAAGCATGACCTAAATGTAGCTTACCTGTTACATTTGGTGGGGGTATCACAATTGTATAAGGTTCTTTATCACTTTCTCCAGTTGCCTCAAAATACTTTCCTTCCAGCCAAAACTTATAACGATCTTTTTCAACTTTATTTGGATCGTATTTTGTCGATAGCATTTGTTCATTTGTTTCCATGTTAGTTCCTCCTGACTAATAGCTTAAAGCTCTTGTCATAAATTTAGTTTAAGAAAATTAAAATAGCAACGTTCGAAAAACGCCAATCAATGCGAAAAGCAGCCTATTTAAAAAATAAAAACTCCTCCATCCAAAAAAAGGACGAAAGGAGTTTATTTTCCGCGGTACCACCTTAATTCTTAAACTACACTATTACACAATGAAGTTTAAGCGCTTATACAATAACGGTTGCATCCGGCTTCTTCTAATCGACACATCGATCTTTCAAAGAAGCAGCTTAAGGGTGACTTTCTAATAATAGCGATCCTAAGAAATTTCTCAGCTATAAATTTCTCTCTCTGAAGGAGCTACCTATTGTACTCTTCCCTGTCTACGCTTTTAGATATTGTTCAATTATCTTGAAAGCATCTCTTATATGTTTGTCAATAGTATCATATTTATATTCTATATACTACCGAAAAATTGTTTTTGTCGTCAATCATCTTAGCCAAATTTTTTTAAAGTTATTCATTAGTGAGCAAATTGGATGGGTGAATGCACTATTTCATTGATGGTGGCATACTTTAATATAGGTTAAATTACGAGCATTTATTGTAAAAGCTTTTTTCCGATGAGATGTTTATAGTCTTAAAATATACCAATAATTGTTCCAAGCATTTTCCCTTCTTTAAACCGATGCAATTCCATAAAATCTCATCTTTACGAAAGGCTCTTTTCATTAATTTTGTTAATATTTTCAAATACTCTTATAAATTCTAACACTATTAAGTCCACGAAGTTCTAGTTGTTTGCGTAGTGATATGGTAGTACGAAAAACAACTATTAATTCGAAAAAAGCCATAAGAAAAGTGCAGCTGTGAAAATCACTAGCTTATTTAATTGTAAGGAGGCTAGCTATGAGACGGAAATACACACCTTTTTCCCTCCCACCGTGGGCGCGTCAGCTTCGCGATATTTGTGGACAAATGATCATTCCTATTGCAGTCTTTCAATTACTTCGTACCATCTTTTTTCCGACTACGTTTGATGTGTTTATACTTGCTTTATTAGTCGTTATTGCAGTAGCATTTGAATTTAATTGGATTTAAAAAATCCCATACACAACATATGAAATGTTATATATGGGATTCTTTTTATTCATTGCTATGCATTTGTTCTTCACCAATTAACTGCATAATAACAAACTCAATGTTTTTCATTTGCCAGTATGCCCGTAGTAATTGTTCAGTGCCCTGAAGCTCATTGTTAATTGTTGTACGTGATAAATGTTTGCGAACAATATTATATAATTGTTCAGGATATGAACCGTAACTATATAGCAAAAAACGTTCTTCTTCCTTTAATGAGTTAAATTGTTGATAATGCTGAATCCACTCGACACATTCATGGTTATTCACAGGGTACGTTCGTAATGTACGGTGTAGTAATGTAACTAAATCATATACGGGAGAAGCGATAGACGACCTTTCAAAGTTAATAAAGTAACCTTTCCCTTTTTCATTGCTTACGACGTGTTGAGGTGAAACATTTCCATGTATGATTGAAACACGAGAATGCTTTTTTTGTTTCATCTTTTCAAACCATTGATCTAGATTTCGTTCAGCAAAATGAACAGCTTGCATGATTTCGTGAAAATACGTAACAAACTGCAATTCAAATGGTGACATATACCATTTACTTTCACACACTTCCATATACCTTTCCAAAAAGACCCTTTCCGTTCTCCATGATTCTTTTATATCATTATATGATTTTGCTATTTGATTATTTGTATACGTAATGTCCTTCGATGTCATATAATGAAGTCTCGCTAATTCTCGAATCATTTGCTGAAAGAAACCTTGACGATTTTCATGTTCAAACCATGGCATTAAATAAAAACAATTATTGTCGAAATGTACAAGAAAGTTTCCATTGTTAGTTCTATAAATAGGAATAATATTCGTAAATCCACGTTCGAATAAAGATTGCATTGTCTTAATAAATGAACCGTCTTTATATTTATCATCCAATTTCTTCAATGCGAACGTTCCTGACTTAGATTGTACTTTGACAAGCTTCTTTCCAATCTGCTCAACATTATCGGGTATTATTCCATATTTAGCTAGAATAGGACTATGATAATTTAATACTTTTGCTGTTTTATCATGACCCTCATTTTTCGTTGTCATGTTAATTATTAAACTTTACTATCAATGTAGATAGGTATATATAATATTTGTCCTTCATAAATGTCATGTTCTTGTTCGAGATGATTTACTCGCAAAAGCTGTTGAACAGATACATCATACCTTTCTGATATGGAATGTACGGAATCACCTTGTTGAACAAAACACATTTTCACTTGTGAAAAATCTCCTTCGTGCTCCTCTTTGCCAAATATCTTAGTTAAATATAGTGCATTTTCATCACGTATTGCTTCAGATTCGTCCCCTACCATCGCTTCTTCTCTGACCTTTATTTCCTTTGTTTGAACCTCAGTACGTTCTTCACTGTGCCTTTCAAAGTTTAATACTAAATCAGTTTCTTCTCTACCTTTTAATTCAACCTGTGGACTATAGACATCTATACTTGGTACATTACTTTCAGCACTTTCTGCTGAATCTAAAACATCTTCTTCCACTTGTTTTCTGACTTCAACTTCGAATGGATCATACAAGTCTTCTTCAATTCCAACTTGAACCACATCTTCTCCATCATTTACATGACCCACTGAATCGACTTCATTTACTTCCACCCGTTCGATCCCATCCTGGCCCTCATCATGCTCTATGATTTCCTCATAATACTCACTTTCTCTTATAACCTCAGATTGGTGATGATCATATATTCCACTTATAGAAAGGTCTGCAAACACTTCTAAACACCTTGTTTGAGGAATTTCATAATCAAATGAATTTATTGAAATATACACGTCATCCATACGATCAATTCGAGTCTTCGGAATTGTTATATCAACAGGAAAAACATGCTTTAGCTCACTTACGCCATCTTCTCGTGTAATAACAGTATTAACAACCCTCCCAGGAAACGCTCTGACGTCTTCATGTACAGCATTTTCATCTATTCTGTATTCACCTGATAGCTGAAGCGAACCACGAATTGTAATATATTGATCATGCTCTTCAATCATAATATCAGGATCTAAAGAAATTGATAAAAGTTCAGAGACTTCCTGTCCCTTTTGAAACCAAACCGACTCTTCAATTGAAAATCGCAGCGACGATTGCTCTTCTTGTGTCACCTTACTCCTCCTTTCAAACAAGTACCATTTTTACTATGACATTACAGATTTATGTATGAAATTGATCATTTATGTATAAAACGATGATAAAACATGAAAAAGGTGTAGATAAAGTTGATGATACACTTTATCTACACCTTCTGTTTCTATGTTCATTTACTTACGATTTAAGCTTTGAAAAAGCAATTTCCGCACTGTGAATTGTATGATGAATATCTTCATGCGTATGAGCAGTTGATAAGAATAGCCCTTCAAACTGAGATGGTGGCAAAAAGACACCTTGTTCAGACATAGCTTTATAAAATGTAGCAAAATAAGCTAAATTAGATTTTTTTGCCATTTCATAATTTGATACTTGTTCATCTGTAAAGAAGAAGCCGATCATTGAACCAGCACGATTGATTGTATGTGGAATTTCATATTTACGTGCTGCTGCTGATAGACCTTCCTCTAAAAGATCTGCTTTCTGTTCAAATTGTGCATATGATTCAGGTGTTAACTGGATCAATGTTTCATAACCAGCTGTCATTGCAAGTGGGTTACCAGAAAGTGTACCTGCTTGATAAATTGGTCCACTCGGAGCGATTTGATTCATTATTTCCGCTTTTCCACCGTATGCACCTACTGGAAGACCACCGCCAATAACTTTTCCTAGGCATGTTATATCTGGGGTAACACCAAAATACCCTTGTGCACAATGATACGCAACTCTAAATCCTGTCATAACTTCATCAAAGATTAATAATGAACCATACTCCTCAGTAATTTCCCTTAGTCCTTCTAGAAAGCCCTCCTGAGGTGGTACAACCCCCATATTACCAGCAACCGGTTCAACGATCACACCAGCAATATCATCACCAAATTGCTCAAAAGCATATTTGACACTATTGAGATCATTATAAGGAACTGTAATAGTATTTTTCGCAACACCCTCTGGCACACCAGGACTGTCAGGTAAGCCGAGTGTTGCAACTCCTGATCCAGCTTTAATTAATAATGAATCTCCGTGTCCATGATAACAACCTTCAAACTTCATTATTTTATTGCGAGAAGTATAACCTCGGGCTAAACGAAGAGCACTCATTGTTGCCTCTGTACCTGAGCTAACCATTCTAATTACTTCAATGGATGGTACGCGCTCAATAACAAGCTGGGCAAGATCATTTTCGATTAATGATGGTGCTCCAAAGCTTGTGCCATCTTCAGTTACTTTTTTAATTGCTTCTACTACTCTTTCATTTGCATGTCCATGAATAAGTGGTCCCCACGACAAAACATAATCTATATATTCATTTCCATCAATATCGTATATTTTTGATCCTTTACCCTTTTTCATAAAGATCGGATTCATATCAACAGATTTAAATGCACGAACAGGACTATTCACTCCACCTGGCATAAGTTGTTGTGCTTTTTCAAATGCTTCAATTGACTTTTGATAGCTTCGCATAATTAGACACCTTCCTATAAATTATCAATGGAGTTACTCAGGGGTAATAGAGTATCTCCATTCCCTGACGTTTAAGTTTCTCAACAAGTTTACTTCTCAGTTAACCAACGGGCTGCATCTTTAGCAAAGTAGGTTATGATTAGATCAACTCCAGCTCGCTTCATACTTGTCAATTTTTCTAAAACGACCTCTTGTTCATTCAACCAACCATTTTGTGCTGCTGCTTTAATCATCGAATATTCACCGCTTACGTTATAAGCTACAAATGGGATGTTAATATTGTTTTGCATATCTCTAATGATGTCTAAATATGAAAGAGCCGGTTTGACAATGAGAAAGTCCGCTCCTTCTTCTACGTCAGATTGAGCTTCACGAAGTGCTTCCAAACGGTTTGCTGGGTCCATTTGGTATGTTTTACGATCCCCAAACTGTGGCGCACCATGAGCCGCATCTCTAAAGGGGCCATAGAAAGCAGATGCATACTTTACACCATAAGACATAATTGGAATATACTCAAAGCCCGCTTCATCTAAGCCTTGACGAATTGCTGCTACAAAACCATCCATCATATTAGAAGGAGCAATAATATCAGCCCCAGCTTTTGCCTGGCTTATCGCTGTTTTCACGAGTAAATTTAATGACGGGTCATTCAAAACTTGTCCATCTTGGATAATTCCGCAATGCCCATGATCTGTATATTGACAGAGGCATGTATCTGCTATAACGACAAGCTCAGGAAAAGATGCTTTAAGTTGTCGTATAGCATCTTGAACAATTCCATGGTCATGATATGCTTGAGAGCCAACATCATCTTTCTCATTAGGTACCCCGAAGACAATGACAGATGGTATCCCAAGTTCAACAATTTCGGATACTTCTTCGTTAAGACGATCAAGTGAATATTGATAAACGCCAGGCATGGATGAAACAGGGTTTTTCTGGTTCTCTCCTTCTACCACAAATAGAGGATAAATGAAATCTTCAACGTGTAAATGTGTCTCTCGTACCATTCTTCGGACATTAGCTGATTGACGCAGCCTACGATAACGGGAAAAATTAATATCTTTCATGTAACAATCCTTCCTTTCATATACTCACATGATTTTCACAAAAGTCCGAGTTAAACAAATTTGCTTATCACTTAAAAATGTTATTCTATGGCTCTTTTCGTAAACTTTGTTGCTATTGTTATCCAATTAGCACCAAAAAAAGTGGTTTAACATGGTTAGTCATTGTTGTACAGAAGAATAGATGCCACGAACTCTAGTTGTGTACGTGTTTGGCTCTTAGTACGAAAAGCAACAATTAATGCGAAAACAGCCTATTCTAATTAATTTGACACTCGGTTATAATACAGAACAAGCTCTTGCAGCATACTATCAAGCGTATACTCTTTTGGACATATATGCACGGTTATACCAAGTTTAGTTGCTGTTTCTTTCGTAATTGGGCCGATACAAGCGACTATACAGCCTCGGATGTAGTGATCTATCGAATGCCCATTTAATAATGATACAAAGTTTTTGACAGCTGAGGAACTCGCAAATGTGATGACATCTATGTCATCATTTGAGAGCAATTTATATAAATTATGTTTACTCTGGCTGTTCTCAATTGTTTGATAAACGACCAAATCTGTTACATCATATCCGTTGCTAATTAACTGAGACTTAAACGTATCACGTGAAAGATTCCCTCGAACATTTAAAATTCGATCTACCGAATTCAAATATGGATATAATGCCTCTAATAAACTTTCTTGTACAAACTGTTTTGGTACAACTGACGCTTCGTGTCCATACTGTTGTAATGCTTCTAAAGTTCTTTTTCCTACTACAGCAATCTGCGGAAATAATACGTTACATTCTAGCTGCTCCTGAAATTGTTGAAAAAAGAAATGTACGCCATTTGCGCTTGAGAAAATAAGCCATTGATATTCATGTAGCTCATTCACAATCATTTTACTTTCATGTGTATAATTTGCAGGAATGATAGAAATTAGTGGAATTTCTACCGCGATACCTCCAAGTTCTACAATTTTCTCAGCAAAGCCTTTTGCTTGCTGTTTACCTCTTGTCACAAGTATTTTTTTGTTATGAAGAGGTAACATATTATCCATTATTGATTAAGCTCCTCTTTCACTTGGTCAATGAGGTTTTTGGCCCCCATTTTCGTAAGCTTCATAGCAGCTAATATACCTACTTCCTCTGGGTTTGTTCCGGTGATCGTTTCTTTAAAGATTGTTTCACCATCAGGTGCAGCTACGAGTGCATGTAATACAATTTCATCATGCTGGTTAATTTGAGCATACCCCGCAATTGGAACTTGACAGCCACCTTCCATCTTATCAAGAAATGTACGCTCTGCTTCAGTAGTTCGAGAAGTTTCTTTATCATTTAATTTTGCCAGTTCATTCAAAAGGTCCATATCATCACTGCGACACTCAATTCCAAGTGCGCCCTGACCGACAGCAGGTAAACAACTTATCGGCTCAAGATATTCAGTTACTACATCATCTTTCCACCCCATACGTGCTAATCCTGCTGCTGCTAAAACAATTGCTTCATATTCGTTATTTTCTAATTTTCTTAAGCGAGTATCAATATTACCTCGAATCCATTTAATCTCTATATCGGAGCGAAGTGCTAGCAGCTGTGCTGCTCTTCGTAAACTACTTGTTCCAATTATTGCTCCACTTGGGAGCTGCTCAAAAGGAATGTCACCTTTTGAAATTATGACATCTCTTGGGTCCTCACGTTTTGGAATACAGCCAATCGTTAAATGTTCTGGTAAAACAGCTGGCATATCCTTCATACTATGAACGGCCATATCAATTTCTTTATTTAGCATAGCTTGTTCGATTTCTTTAACAAACAACCCTTTTCCGCCAACCTTTGATAAGGTCACATCAAGAATTTTATCACCTTTTGTAACAATTTCTTTCACTTCAAACTCAAATGGAACGCCTAATTGCTTTAAAGTATCTATTACCCAATTAGTTTGAGTTAACGCTAATTTACTTTTACGAGAACCTACAATTATTTTTCGCATGATTTCCTCCTAAATCATTAGCAAAGTGGAAGCGGTTATATCTTATTCCAGCAACCACTATCGTTTTTGTTTAAAATGCAGTACTATTAATGAAATCTAGATAGACTTCCGAATAGAAAAAAATTAATAAGAAGTACTAAAAATGAAGCCACATTCCATGTCGCAAGCGTTTTCCCTTGTAAATTCCTACCCACACGCATATATAGATAAACCCCGTATACAATTAAAACCGTAAACGAGCCAAGGACTTTCACATCATACCAATGAAAATTAGGAATTTGGATATAAGCCCATATCAAGCCTAAAATTAACCCTAGTAGTAGCATTGGTACCCCAATTACGTTTAACACATAAGACATATGATCCAATTTAGTGAGGTCTTCTATACGAAGCAAACGTTTTCCCCATCTCTTTTGTTTTAGCAAATTATATTGAATCAAATATAGTGTGGTAAAAATAAAAGATAATGTAAATGCTCCATATGACAATATAGTCATTGTAATATGAATCACTAATAATTCTGACATGAGTTGCTCGGCGCCAGCGACAGATTGTTCATGATTAGGCGCGAATGTATGTAAGGCCATTACAAAAAAGCCTAGTACGTTCGTAAAAAAAACAATAAAGTCCACTCGTAACAGACGATTAATTACAAGTGATAACGTAATCAATACCCATGCATAAAAATAGAGTCCTTCAAAGAGCGTCAAAATAGGAAAGCGCCCTGTTTCCATCATTCTCAGAAACAAAAAAATTGTTTGTAAGCACCAAACAATAGAAAGTAACCAGAAGGCAACTTTATTAGCCTTCCGGTTATTATGAAGAAAGTCAACAAAATATAGCAGTACACTTACTGCATATATACATACGGTAAACTCATATAGCCTTGTCATATATATATCTATCATTTTCGTCTCCTCACTTATGAACTATGAAGAGATAGCTGTTTTGCAGTCGCAAGCTGTTGAACTTGCTGCTTGTCTAGCTCAACCTTTACCGCTTCTTCAATATTAAATATTTTCATAAAGAGTTGTAATGACTCTTCAGCATTATCTTCCGCTGCTATTTCTTTTGCTCCCAAGATTGGATCTTTTAGCAATTGATTAACAATGCTCTTTGTATGTTTATTAATTACTTTTCTTTCTCGTTCTGAAAGGTTCGGTAGTTTACGATCGATGCTTCTCATCGTTTCAGCTTGAACTTCAAGAGCACGTTGTCTAAGTGCAGAGATAACAGGTACAACTCCTAATGTATTAAGCCATTGTTTAAACATCACTATTTCTGACTCAATCATTAACTCAATTTGTATTGAAGCCTTTTCTCGCTCCGCTAAATTAGCTTGTACTATATCCTCTAAATCATCAATATCATACAAAAATACATTATCAAGCTCTGCAAGCTGTGGATCTAAATCGCGAGGAACAGCAATATCGACCATAAATATAGGTCTACCTTTTCTCATTTTTTTAACTTGTTCCATCATAGCTTTGTTTATAACATAACCCTTAGCTCCAGTCGAACTTATCATTATATCAGCTTCTACTATAGCTTGCTGTATATCTTCCATTGACTTAGCTTGTCCAGAAAAGCGCTCGGCTAGGGATTCAGCTTTTTCCATCGTTCTATTAACTACCGTAACTTGTTTTACACCATTGCCATGAAGATTTTCGACTGCTAGTTCTCCCATCTTACCTGCACCTAAAATTAACACATGTTTATTTGTTAACTGACCAAAAATCTTCTTTGCAAGCTCAACTGCAGCATAGCTGATAGACATTGCATTTGAAGAAATTTCAGTTTCCGAATGCGCACGTTTTGCTAATGTGATTACTTGTTTAAATAACTGGTTGAAAATTGTGCCAGTCGTTTGCGCCTCCTGAGCTAATAAGAAACTTGACCGAACCTGACCTAATATTTGTGTCTCACCTAAAACCATTGACTTTAAGCCACATGTGACATTAAATAGGTGCTCAATCGCACCATCACTTTCAAATATCGTTAAATA
The DNA here is from genome assembly GCF_033963835.1 of Cytobacillus sp. IB215665. Classification (NCBI taxonomy): domain Bacteria; kingdom Bacillati; phylum Bacillota; class Bacilli; order Caryophanales; family Bacillaceae; genus Cytobacillus; species Cytobacillus sp. IB215665. The sequence goes on along the minus strand of NZ_JAXBME010000002.1, from coordinate 118,300 downwards.
CGGCGATACCTCATCTTTATCTAAATTAAACCAGTCTGCTAAAAAAGCTTTTATATAGTATCGACCTGTATGCAATTGATCAACAACAGCATAGACTTCAGTTCGATTACATGTTGAAATAATAACATTTTCTAATATACTCTTTTGCTTTTGCAAAGCTTTCATTGCCTCATGTAATCTATTTGCATCAAAAGTCAATTTTTCACGAATTTCGACAGGTGCTGTTTTATAATTTACCCCAACAACGATGATATGCACTGTAACTTTGCACCCCCTAATATACCTATTCTCCCATATACATAAAACTATATCTATTATAACATGTATGAAATATTGTCATTTTTTTAAATGTGAACACAATATGAACATATGTTAAGATTAATTAAATACGTACTACATTGTGTAGAATATCAAAAACAGCTTTGTTTATCAAGTAAGCTCTATTAAATTCAAGGAGGTTTTCATGAAGAAACAGAGCATTTTTTCAAGCATTATCCTTATAGGATTTGGGATTTATTTGCTCGTTCAACAACTAAACATTAAAATAACTCCAGGTTTCTACACATGGCCTACTTGGCTGTTAATCATCGGAACCGCTTTGCTAGCTCACGCATACATAACTAAGCAATATAACAATATTTTACCTGGATTCATTTTATTTGGCTTCGGCATTCATTTTCAAAATTTCTTTAATTTACCCTTTTGGCCAGATAATCATGTCATGCTATTATTTATTATATCCATAGGATTATTATTACAGTATACAAAATTAAAAACAGGATTGATTCAAGGGTTACTATTATTGTTTATAGCTCTATTGTTTCTATTTAATAACGAGATTATGAATTGGATTGGCAATCTCGAAAATACTACATCAAGCATATCAAGTTTCTGGCCATTCATTCTTATTGCTATCGGTTTATATATTCTATTTTTCAGAAAGGGCTAAGGCTAGACAATTAGAAAAGTGTAGGTGCATGCCCAATCATGCAACACCAAATTCTAAATGTATGTCTCCATACTGAATCTTCAAACATACGCTAAAGTTCTTTCGCTTGATGGCACTTGTTGCTTTTCGGTGAAAGGGCAAAGCGACCTTGAGGCCTGAAGCTGACAACTAGAAAAGCACAGAAGCCTCTTTTTTTCCCTCAAGCATATGCAAATTCCAATTTAACAAGCTAGCTAATAATATTGAGACGCTCTTCTGTTGTGCTAACAAAGGTTTTATGCGATTTTCAACACTTACTAGCAAACACGTCATGAAATTCTAGTTGTATCGTGCTTATTTTTCAATGCTACAAATATTGCATACTAAAACACATTATTATTAAACACAAAAAAGTAAGCAGAGTATAAACATACCCTGCTTACCGTGACTATCATTACATAAACTTATTTAAAGCTGACCAGGCCTCTACTTTTCCTTTGCCTGTTTCAGATGAAAATAGTATTAACTGATCGTTAGGATCGAGTTGTAGGTCCTGACGAATAACTTTAGCATGTTTTTCCCATTTACCCTTTGGGATCTTATCTGCCTTTGTTGCAATTACAATAGTAGGAATTTCATAATGCTTTAAAAAGTCATACATAATCACATCATCGTTGGAAGGTGGATGACGAAGATCTATTAATAAAATTACCGCACGTAATGGCTCACGTGTAGTAAGATACTTCTCGATCATTTTCCCCCATGCTTCCCGTTCCTTCTTAGACACTTTTGCATAGCCATAACCGGGTACATCAACAAAATATACTGATTCATTAAGCAAATAAAAGTTTAACGTTTGTGTCTTACCTGGTTTTGATGATGTTCTAGCTAAATTTTTACGATGGATCATTTTATTTATAAAGGAAGATTTACCAACATTTGATCTTCCTGCTAAAGCAAATTCTGGAAACCTCTCTGCATTTGGATACTGTTCTGGCTTCACTGCACTAATAACTATTTCTGCATCTGTAACTTTCATATAGTATCTCCTAAAATCGCATGTTCCAAGACTTCATCTAAATGAGAAACGAGTATGAAGGTCAAATCATTTCTCACACTTTCTGGAATATCCTCAATATCTTTTTCATTATCTTTTGGAACAATAATTTTCCTTAAGCCAGCTCGATGAGCACTTAACGTTTTTTCTTTCAGTCCTCCTATAGGAAGCACTCTTCCACGAAGGGTAATTTCTCCAGTCATACCAACTTCTTTACTAACAGGATAATCCGTTAATGCAGAAATAAGTGCTGTTGCCATAGTAATTCCAGCTGATGGACCATCTTTAGGTACTGCACCTTCAGGGACATGAATGTGGATATCATTCTCTTCATGGAAATTAGGATCAATATGAAGCTCTTCTGCTCTAGATCGTATGTAACTGAATGCAGCTTGTGCTGATTCTTTCATTACATCACCAAGTTTACCAGTTAAAACAAGCTTCCCCTTACCTGGAGAAAGTGAAACTTCTATTGATAACGTATCTCCTCCAACAGGAGTATATGCAAGCCCAGTTGCCACACCAACTTGGTCATCTATTTCAGCTTGACCGTAACGAAATATTTTTTTCCCTAAAAATTCTTCAATATTCTTATCAGTAATGATTACTCTTTTGCGTTCTTCTGCAACAATTAACTTAGCTGCTTTTCTACATATTGTTGCGAGCTGACGTTCTAATCCACGAACACCTGCTTCACGTGTGTAATATCTTATAACACTCTGTAATCCATCATCTCTAATTTGTAATACTGCTTTTTTCATACCATGTTCTTTCAGCTGCTTAGGAAATAAATGGTCCTTTGCAATATGCAGTTTTTCAATTTCAGTATAACCAGCAATGGTAATTATTTCCATTCTATCTCGAAGCGGTCCTGGAATTGTAGATAAATCATTAGCAGTAGCAATAAATACTACATTAGATAAATCATATGGTTCTTCAATATAGTGGTCACTAAATGAATGGTTTTGTTCTGGATCAAGTACTTCTAGCATTGCAGAAGATGGATCTCCACGAAAATCACTTGACATTTTATCAATTTCATCCAATAGAAATACCGGATTGATAGTTGATGCTTTTTTCATACCTTGAATAATTCTACCTGGCATCGCCCCTACATATGTTCTCCGGTGCCCCCTAATCTCTGATTCATCACGGACACCACCAAGGGAAATACGGACAAAATTTCTATTTAATGATTTAGCTATAGACTTAGCCAGTGATGTCTTACCTACCCCTGGAGGGCCGGACAGGCATAAAATTGGTCCTTTTAACGATTCGGTTAACTGCTGCACTGCTAAGTATTCAAGAACACGTTCTTTCACTTTTTCAAGACCGAAATGCTCATCGTTTAAGATCTTTTCAGCTTTTTTGACATTTAAACTATCCTCTGTAGAAACAGACCAAGGTAACATAATTAACCAATCAATATAATTTCTAATTACACCACTCTCAGCAGAGCTAACAGGTATTTTCTCATATCTATCTAACTCTTTTAAAGCAGTTTCTTTTACTTGGTCAGGCATCCCAACTTCATGTATTTTACTTTTTAGTTTTTCAATTTCACCAGTTTTTCCTTCTTTATCTCCTAGCTCTTTTTGTATTGCTTTCATTTGCTCACGGAGATAGTACTCTTTTTGCGTTCGTTCCATTGACCGTTTTACAGTTTGTCCTATTTTTTTCTCTAAGTTTAAAACTTCACGTTCATTATTAATGATAGTAATGACTTGATGAAGACGTTCTTTAAGATCTGTTGTTTCCAATATCTCTTGCTTCTCTTTAATCTTTAACGGTAAATGGGAAGCAATGATATCTGCCATTCTCCCTGGCTCTTCAATATCCGACACTGTCATAAACGTTTCTGCCGATATTTTTTTTGATAGTTTTATGTATTGCTCAAATAATTGTAGCATTGTCCTCATCAATGCTTCTTCTTCATTGCCTTTCACCTGCGGATCCTCATATGTATTAATTTTTGCAGAGTGATAAGTACCTTCATCATAATATGTCTCGATTTCAGCTCTACTAATCCCTTCTACTAAAACCCGAATTGTACCATTTGGCAACTTAAGCATTTGCTTAACATGGGTTAATGTCCCCATTTCGTACAGATCATCGATCGTTGGTTCTTCTATCGAAACATCTACTTGCGATGATAAGAAAATATGTCGGTCTTCCATCATTGCTTTTTCGAGCGCTTTCACAGATTTATCACGACCGACATCTAGATGCAATACCATTGTCGGATAGATTAATACTCCTCGGAGAGGCAGGAGGGGAACGATCATTTGTTTATTCTTACCCATCGGAAAAATACCTCCAATTATATAAAACACTAAATACTTGTATTGAACTATTGTATAGTACATTTTTTCCTTTGTAAAATAGAAACAACTATCACTACATTTATTGAAGGAGTGTTTTTTACTATTTGAAAGCGCCACAGTACAAAGAGTCTAACTTACAAGGCACTTTATACTATGGCTCATTTCAAAATTCTGCTGTTATTGTTACTAAATTTGAAAGGCTCTCTTTTCTTATAATTTGTTGCTGGACAGCAACAAACAAATTAATGTAAGTGACTTTATTTTAAATGAGAAAAAAGATTTGATTTATACGTTTTTATTTCTTAAAAGCAACAATCAATGCGAAAACAGCCATATGAAAAATAAGATAAGGTTTGTTAGAGAAGAAAAGTTATTTATTTACTAAATAATGAAACCAACAATTAATAAAACAACTTAATAAACCCTTTTCAAATAACGATCATTAAACTGATTCTTTTTCCTGTAGTTTTGCTGGAGATGATATGATTGATTCAGTATGATGAATTTTTGGCTTTATTAAAGCAATATCGAATACTTCATTTAGGTGATTGACAGGAATAATCTCAATTCCTTCTATGCCTTTTAAGAGCTTTTGCATATTTTCCGATGGTATGATCACCTTTTTTGCTCCTGCTTGTCTTGCAGCTTTCACCTTCGCAACGACACCACCAATTGGTTTAACATTACCGTGAATACTAATCTCCCCTGTCATCGCTACAGTTCTATCAACTTTCACTTTATTAATTGCAGAATAAATACCAGTCGCCATTGCAATCCCTGCAGAAGGACCATCCACTGGAAATCCGCCAGGAAAATTGACATGTATATCAAAATCTGATGCAGGGACGCCCATAGAACGAAGAACAGTAATTACATTTTCAATAGACCCTTTAGCCATACTTTTTCGTCTAATTGATTTAGCCCTATCTCCAATACTTTCCTCTTCTGCAATACCTGTGATATTAATTGTACCTTGATCTTCTGCAGGAATAATCGTTACTTCAATTTCTAGTAACGCTCCTGTATTTGGCCCAAATACAGCTAAGCCATTAACTAGGCCTACCTTTGAATTAGCACAAATTTTCTTTTCATAACGTGGTACGAGTTGAGAGGACTCAATAACCCACTCTATATCCTCATCGTATATGCTCTCTCTTTCTTCAGAAATTGCAATCCCTGCAGCAACTTGAACCATATTGACTGCTTCACGACCATTCCTAGCATAATTTGATAAAATCTCTAAACCTTTATCATCTATCTCCATTTGTACTTTCTGAGCGGCATTGCTAGCTACAACCTTAATTTCATCTTTATCTAACTCACGGAAAAACACTTCTAAACATCGAGAACGAATCGCAGGAGGTATTTCACTTGGTGTTCTAGTAGTCGCTCCAATTAACCGAAAATCTGCTGGTAAACCATTTTGAAAAATATCATGAATATGATTAGGAATTTGTGAATTTTCTTCACTATAATAAGCACTTTCCAAAAATACTTTTCGATCTTCAAGAACCTTTAGTAGCTTATTCATTTGAATAGGGTGAAGCTCTCCAATCTCATCAATAAAAAGTACACCACCATGGGCATTCGTCACAGCACCTTGCTTCGGCTGCGGTATACCTGCTTGCCCCATGGCCCCCGCACCTTGATAAATTGGATCATGTACTGAGCCAATTAGTGGGTCAGCAATTCCCCTTTCATCAAAACGAGCAGTAGTAGCGTCAAGTTCAACAAAAACCGAAGATTGGTGAAATGGTGATTTAGAGCTTTTCTTTGCTTCTTCTAATACTAATCTAGCCGCAGCCGTCTTTCCTACACCAGGTGGGCCATATATAAGGACATGTTGAGGGTTTGGCCCACATAAAGCAGCCTTTAAAGAACGAATTCCATCTACTTGTCCGACAATTTCTTGAAAACTTGACGGCCTAACTTTCTCGGCTAATGGCTCAGTTAATGAAATAGAGCGAAGTTTTCTCAAATGTTCCATTTCTTTACGTGATTCTTTATCAATTGATATTTTTTGAGTGCGTTGATTTCTTAATAAATTCCAAAAATATAGCCCAATAATTACACCAAAAAATAACTGGACGAGTAAGGCGATGCTAGTCCAACTCATATCAATTCCCTCCTGAACGTATGAATCCATCATTAATTGATAGTATCTCCGTGCAGAAGTTTGTATAAACACATTTTTTTCATACATTAAAATTAGTGGAAATAAGTCACTGACTACTGAACACCTCGTTCATTCCTCAGTAAATTAGCTGCCCACTTTCCTAAAATTATTATTGGGATAAACCCTAAAAACCTCTAAAGGTAAGTAATATCCTTTAGAGGTTATGTTTCCAGTCATCTTTTAAGCTGATGTTTTTCGATCTTTTAATTCTGAACCATCATCAAGAATTAATTTTGGTGGAGTATTATGCATAACAGTATCTGCCGTTATAATACACTTTGATATGTCCTCTCTAGAAGGAAGCTCAAACATAACATCCAGCATAATACCTTCAATAATTGAACGTAGACCACGAGCTCCTGTTTTCCGTTCAATTGCTTTTTTGGCGATTTCAATCAGAGCATCTTCTTCAAAATCTAACTCTACATTATCTAACTCAAGCATCTTCTGATACTGTTTCACAAGTGCATTTTTAGGTAATGTAAGGATTTTCACTAATGCATCTTCATCAAGTGGTTCTAAGCTTGCGATTACTGGTAATCGACCTATAAATTCTGGAATTAGTCCAAACTTCAGCAAATCTTCAGGTAGAACTTTTGATAACAGCTCTTTCTGATCATGCTCTTTTTGTTTCATGTCTGATCCAAAACCGATCACCTTTTTACCTAAACGGCGTTTTATAATTGGCTCAATGCCGTCAAAGGCACCACCACATATAAATAAAATATTTGTTGTATCAATTTGGATAAACTCTTGATGTGGATGCTTCCTTCCACCTTGAGGAGGAACACTAGCAATAGTGCCTTCTAAAATTTTCAGCAATGCCTGTTGCACGCCTTCTCCAGAAACATCACGAGTAATGGAAGGATTTTCCGATTTACGAGCAACTTTATCTATCTCGTCAATATAAATGATACCCTTTTCAGCCTTTTCAACATCATAATCAGCTGCTTGTATTAACTTTAACAAAATATTTTCAACGTCTTCACCTACATATCCAGCCTCAGTAAGTGATGTAGCATCAGCAATAGCAAATGGTACATTTAAAATTCTTGCTAATGTTTCAGCTAGCAAGGTCTTACCAGATCCAGTTGGACCAATCATTGCGATGTTACTTTTTGAAAGTTCAACATCATCAATTTTACTATTTGAGTTAATTCGCTTGTAATGATTGTACACTGCTACTGCAAGGGATTTCTTTGCAGCATCTTGACCAATAACATACTCGTCAAGGATTTCGCGAATTGCAATTGGTTTCGGAACTTCTTTGAATTCTACTTCTTCTTCAGTCCCTAATTCCTCCTCAACTATTTCAGTGCATAATTCTATACATTCATCACATATATATACACCTGGACCGGCAACTAATTTACGAACCTGATCTTGGGTTTTTCCGCAAAACGAACATTTTAATTGTCCTTTTTCTTCGTTAAATTTAAATCCCATATTTTCACCCCTTATTTCATTTTTTCTTATGGAGGATGTTTAAAGCAACAGCGCCTTATCCTTCTATGTTCTCGTTATCCTCATATTACAATCAAAATTACCGATTTAAAAAAGTTATGTATTGCATTTTATCACAAATGTACTTGCTAACAAAAATAATGCGCTCAACACTATGTATAACAGCTGATCATCTTTATTAATACAACATTATAACTCATAAGGATAAATAATAACAGTAGAATGCACTGACCTACTTATCGTTTATGAATTAAGCAATTTTCTCATTGGTTGTTTTTTTCCTACTGAGAAATAAATACGTACACAACTAGTGTTCGTAGCTTCTTTTCTTATGAAACATGATGACTAACATCTAGAGCCATTTTTTATGGGGCTAATTTGGTGATAATAGCAACAAATTTTGCAAAAAGAGCTTTTTTTTAAAACGAGCTCTTCTAACTTATGATCATTAGCAACTTGGTTAGATAAGAGCCATTAATAATTACTTTACCCATACTCATTTAAAAAAAATAACATTATTGTTAGCAATACATGGAAAAATAAGACGCCTAAATTATCCTCTGATTAGATAAAACAAGGCACGATGTACTTCGTGCCTTGTTTTACTTCTTACTTATTATTATGCAACATCTTTACGATTCTCTACAAGAAAATCAATTGATTTACGAATTTTTAAATCTCCTTTGATGCTATCTAAATTCCCTAACATCTTCTTAATTTCTTCTATAGGCATGTTGTACATACCTGCCATATTTTCAAGTTCTTTTTCAATTTCTTCGTCTGTAACATCAAAATTCTCAGCTTCAGCAATTGCTTCTAAAGTTAAGTTAATTTTAACGCGCTTTTCAGCCTCTTCCTTCATTTGCTCTCTGAGTGCCGCTTCATCTTGACCAGAGAATTGTGTGTATAACTCAAGGTTCATACCTTGCATTTGTAGACGCTGTTCAAACTCTTGAACCATTCTATCTGTCTCAGTTTTAAACATCGCTTCAGGAATTTCTACTTCAGCATTTTCAGCAGCTTTTTCTATTAATGAATTTCTAAGGTTATCCTCTGCTTCACGCTTTTTAGTTTCTTGTAATTTTTCTTTCGTTTTTGTTGTTAATTCTTCTAAAGATTCAACTTCATCATCAACATCTTTTGCAAACTCATCATCTAAGACTGGAAGTTCCTTTGCTTTTATTTCATGAACTTTCACCTTAAACGTTGCTGGCTTACCAGCTAATTCTTCAGAGTGGTATTCTTCAGGGAAAGTTACTTCAACTTCTTTTTCAGCACCTGCTTCTAAACCAACTAACTGATCTTCAAAACCAGGAATAAATGTACCTGATCCGATCTCTAATGAATAATTTTCAGCTGTTCCACCTTCAAATGCTTCACCATTAACAAAACCTTCGAAATCCATGATTACTGTATTACCGTTTTCAACAGAACCTTCTTCTTTTAAAGTTAATTCTGCTTGGCGTTCTTGAAGTTGCTTAAGTTCATTATCGACATCTTCATCAGTTACAGTAGCATCAAGTTCTTCAACTTCTAAGCCTTTATATTCACCTAATTTAACTTCCGGTTTCACTGTTACCTTCGCTGTGAAAATAAGTGTTTTACCTTTTTCCATTTGTTCAATATCAACATCTGGGCGATCAACTGGTTCAATTCCAGTTTCCTCTACAGCTGCAGAGTATGCCTCAGGTAATAAAATATCTAAAGCATCTTGATATAAAGACTCTACTCCGAACCTTTTTTCAAATAGGCTTCTTGGCATTTTACCTTTACGGAAACCAGGAACGTTCACCTGTTTCACAACTTTGTTAAACGCAGCATCTAGTCCTTCATTAACTTTTTCCGCATCTACTTCAACAGTTAGGACACCTTGGTTCCCTTCTGATTTTTCCCATTTTGCAGACATAAAAATTCCCTCCAACATCTATTTATATGCTTCATTAATCAAATATGATAGATAACGAATTGATTGTATCATTATCTTTTTGCGCACTTATATGTAGCTTCAAATTTACTACAATACAACCACTACATTATAACACAGAATAATTTGCTTTCAACACAAACTGATTTTTTTATATAAATTAATTAACAGTTAAAGATTCCCAGTTATGTAGGTAGTATGACTATTTAATGTTCAACTCATTTACTATGAAGAAATGTCCTCAATCTTATAGATGGCTTCACATGCTTGCATTAATTGGTCATTATTTACATCATACTTGGATACTATACTATGTCGGTCATGATCAAACCCCTGCATCTCCAAAGCTATTATATGTAATGCTGCAGCCCAGAGATTTGCTTCCCTAGGTTCAGGGTATAAAGGAAATAAAATGAACAAATGTCTAAACCAAATCTCTTTAATTACTTCATATAAAGTCGGATTTTCATTCGAAACATTCTTTTCCAGTATTGTTAAAACTTCTTTTGTAAAAGGATCCTCTCTACTATCTAAAAGCTCGGTTGGTTTTATTGTTATATCTCGATTAAATTTAATGATACTTATATCAAAATCTACTTCTTGCTCCATTAAAACTTGTAATAAAGCAGATTTAATAAGTGGTGATTTTTTAGGGTTAATTAAATATGTCTCTATAGTTTGTCTCTCACGTCGAACATTTTGATTTCGAAGAAGTTGAATTGCTTTCCAGTGTTCTTCAATATCATCGCCTTGGTTGAGCATTTGATCCAAAGTGCTACCTTCGGCAATATTATCGTTATTACTACTCTCCACATTATTGACATTCATTTTTCTACTGAAGTCTAGAAGTTTAAACATATTTTCAGCATATTCTGAAGGGATATTCCCCTCTTGAAGTATAGCCTCAATCGTAGTAATGATTTCATTGTAATGCCCTTGCTGTAGCAGAATAGACGTATATATTTGTAAAACTTGATAATAGTCGCCAATTCCTTTTTGCAGCATGCTATTACATATTTCTTTTGCTTCCTCAAATCTATTTAACTCAAACAGGCATAACACAGTACCTAATTCAATTTCAGGGTGATCTCTTTCTATTTCACCTGCTTGATCAAACAACAAAAGTGCTTCTTGAAATTGCTTTTGCTGTAGTTGATCAAACCCCTTTTCAATAAGCCGTTCTTTTAGATTAGGGAAGGGAAGAATATTTTCTCTTTGTTTTCTGTTATCTGCCATCAATTTTACCGCCCTATAGCCATTTTCGTACTTTTGTGTTATTAAGTTTATCAAGTAAGTGAACAGAAAACAAGAAGCGCCTCGGAAAGAACCTGGGCGCCTCTACTACTTATTTAATTTCTCATATTGTGATATGTGTTTTTCATAAACAAAAGTCAAGTCTATTTCATCCCAGCCTTTAACTAACAACTCTTTTCTGTATTGATCAATGAAAAATCCTTTACTAAAGCCTTTCTCATCCGAGATATTTTGATTCTCTAAATCTATTTGTAAAGTATAGTTAGAACTATTTCCTTCATATAATATATACTTTACATCTTCTCTATCTAATTTAATTGGGAGCAAACCATTTTTTAAGCAATTTCCATAAAATATATCAGCAAATGATGGAGCGATAATTACTTTAAATCCATAGTCTTGTAATGCCCACGGGGCATGTTCACGAGAAGAGCCACATCCAAAATTTTCATTTGCAACAAGTATTGTTGCACCAGCGTTTTCCTGTTTATTTAATTCAAAATCAGAATTTAATGTATGATCATCAAGATACCGCCAGTCATAAAATAAATATTGACCAAACCCTGTTCGCTCTATTCTTTTTAAAAATTGCTTAGGTATGATTTGGTCAGTATCAACATTTACACGATCTAACCCTGCTACCTTACCAGTATGAATATGAAATGGTTCCATACCCCTATCTCTCCTTTAACTTTAAGATAAGTGCTAAAACTTTGAGGAATCCCCAGTAGTTCCAACTGCCGACTATGTCACTTGCTAAACTACACAGTAGCTTTTTGTAGTTTTCTAATATCTACAAACCTACCATAAATAGCAGCTGCTGCTGCCATTGCAGGACTAACTAAATGAGTTCTAGCACCTTTCCCTTGTCTTCCTTCAAAATTTCGGTTTGATGTTGAGGCACAACGTTCTCCCTCTGGTACAACATCTGGATTCATACTTAAGCACATGCTACACCCTGATTCACGCCACTCAAAACCTGCTGCAATAAAAATATCTGCTAAACCTTCCTCTTCCGCCTGACGCTTCACCTCTTGTGAACCTGGTACAACTAGCGCTCTTACCTGACTTGATACCTTGTTCCCTTGCGCAATTTTAGCAGCTTCACGAAGATCGCTTATCCTTGAATTTGTACATGAACCTATAAATACATGTTGAATTTCTACATCAGAAATTTGCGTACCAGCTTGTAAGCCCATATATTGTAGTGCACTATCTACAGCCCTTTGATCTGCTTCATCATTAAAGTCTAGAGGAGAAGGTATTACTTGCTCGATCGTCACACTCATCCCCGGTGTTGTTCCCCATGTAACAGTTGGAGCTATTTTACTTGCGTCAATTTCAATGACTCTATCAAAGGTTGCATTTGAATCACTTGCTAGACTCTCCCATTTTTTAACAAATTTATTATACTCTTCACCCTCGGGAATATGCTTCTTTCCTTTTAAATATGAAAATGTTGTTCTATCTGGACTAATTAAGCCAGCTTTTGCACCTGCTTCTATTGACATATTACATATGGTCATCCGTTCCTCCATGGACATATTACGGATGGTATCACCTGTAAATTCAATAATATGACCTGTACCAACATTCACACCATATTCTCCAATAATAGATAAGATGACATCTTTTGCTGAAACACCAGCAGCTAACTTACCATTTATATTGATTTTTAATGTTTTAGGTCGATGTTGCCATAACGTTTGAGTTGCCAATACGTGTTCAACTTCACTAGTACCAATACCGAATGCTAAAGCTCCAAATGCTCCATGTGTCGATGTATGACTATCACCACATACGATTGTTTTCCCAGGCTGTGTGAGACCTAATTGAGGTCCTATAACATGAACAATACCTTGATCAGGACTGTTTAAATCTGCTAAATGAATGCCAAATTCTTCACAATTTTTTTCAAGAGCTGTCATTTGATTTTGTGCGACTTCATCTTGGATGATATAGCGATTGAAAGTAGGTACATTATGATCCATCGTCGCAAATGTTAAATCCGGGCGTCTTACTTTCCTATTATTTAAACGTAACCCTTCAAATGCTTGTGGGGAAGTAACTTCATGAACGAGATGAAGGTCTATATACAATAAATCAGGCTTGCCTTCTTCTTGATATACGATATTTTTTTCCCATATTTTTTCTATAATATTTTTTGGTTCCACGAATAAATTCACCTCTCAATAATGTCAAATGTTATTCAAACATCATTCGTGTAAATACACTATATAAGTTTCCATCTAATAGGTCTAAAGAACTATTAGATGGGTGTACCAAGGTTTCCCACTTAGGCCTGCCTATAATTTACGCGTATATTGACATAATGTTTGATATTGCAGCATGTTCTAGTACAGCTGCTTTAATTCGATCAACCATTTCTTCTGTATTAATCGCTCTTTTTCCTTCTTGTACAACATCAGGAGTACGGTGTCCAGCAGCAAGCACTGTATTTACAGCATTTTCAATTGCTTTTGCTTCTTCATCCATTTGAAAGGAGTTTCTTAGCATCATAGCAGTAGACAATATCATTGCTACCGGATTCGCTTTATTTTGACCTGCAATATCTGGTGCTGACCCATGTATTGGTTCATACAAACACGGACCAGTAGTTGACAAACTTGCCGATGGAAGCATTCCTAAAGATCCCGTCAACATTGATGCTTCATCACTTAATATATCACCAAACATATTTTCAGTTACGATAACATCAAACTGTGTTGGATTTTTTATTAATTGCATCGCTGCGTTATCGACCAACATATGCTCTAATTGAACATTTGAAAAATCTTGCGCTACCTCCTCAGCTACTTCTCTCCACATGCGACTAGACTCAAGTACATTTGCTTTATCAACAGAAGTAACTTTGCTCCGACGGTTCTTAGCCAATTCAAATGCAGTGACTAATATTCTCTTCATTTCTTTTCGTTTATAAAAAAGTGTATCTACGACAGATTCTTCTCCTCTATCTATCGTTCGAGCACTTGGTTTTCCAAAATATAATCCTCCTGTAAGCTCTCTTACGATGAGTAAATCAACGCCTGTAATTATATTCTCTTTTATTGGTGACGACTCAATTAAACTAGGGTTAAATGATACAGGTCGTAAATTTGCATATAACTCCAATTCTTTACGAATTTGTAATAAGCCCTTTTCAGGCCGAAGCTCAGGTGGGTTTTGATCCCATTGCGGTCCTCCAACAGCACCTAACAATACAGCATCACTTTGTTTGCAATCATTTAACGTCTTATCTGGTAACGGACTGCCTGTTTGTTCAATCGCTGCTCCACCAATTAAGCTATATATAAAGTCAAATTGATGATTAAATCGCTCTCCTACAGCTTTTAATATTTCTACTGCCCCTCTAGTAACTTCTGGACCAATTCCATCTCCGGGTAACACGGTAATTTTCTTTTTCACTTTTTATTCCTCCAATCTCAAATTATAATTGTTAACTTATTGGTTTATTTAGAGGGCATACGATAGTTTTCTCTTGTTAAGCTGTTATTTTATCGTCACTTCTTCTACAGTATTCTTATATTTTTGTAGGTATAATACTCTATTTATCGCATTGATATATGCTTTCGCAGAAGCTTCTAACACGTCTTGATCCAAGCCTCTTCCACTCGTCTCTTCACCATTTACACGAACATTCACATATACTTGTGCTAACGCATCCCTACCTCCACTAACTGATTGTATTTTGTAATCTAATAGTTTTACAGAAGCATGGACCATTCTTTCCAATGTATTGTAAACAGCCTCTACGCTACCTGCTCCAGTTGCCGCCTCTTGAATGATTTCACCTTCCAATCCTTTAAGGGTAATAGTGGCAGTTGGCACTTGGTTGGTACCGTATTGCACTTGAAGAGAGATTAATTCATATTGTGTATCTCCCTTCCCGAATCTTTCCTCTAGCACTAATGCAATTAAATCATCATCAGTAATGTCTTTCTTCTTATCTGCTAAATCTTTAAATAACTTAAACAATGAATTAATTTCTTCATCTTTCACTGAGATCCCTAGCTCTTGGATACGCGTTCTGAACGCATGTCGTCCAGAATGTTTACCAAGCACCATTGCATTTGTATTTACACCGACTAATTCAGGCGAAATAATTTCATACGTTGTTTTTTCTTTTAACACACCATCCTGATGAATTCCTGCCTCATGTGCAAAAGCATTTTTACCAACTACTGCTTTATTTGGTGGTATGACCATACCTGTTAGTTTGCTTACTAAGTCACTTGTTCTTTTTATTTCATTTAATTGGATATTTGTTTTAGCATTATAGAAATCTTTTCGAATATGGAGAGCTACAGCGATTTCTTCTAAAGAAGCATTTCCAGCACGCTCCCCAATCCCGTTTAATGTTGCTTCTACCTGTGTTGCACCATGTTCAATGGCACTTAGAGAATTAACAACTGCCATCCCTAAATCATCGTGACAATGAGCAGACAAAGAAACTTTTTGAATATTCCGAACATTTTCCTTAAGATAGCTGAATATTTCACCGTATTCCTTCGGGGTTATATATCCTACAGTATCTGGAATATTAATGACACTTGCTCCTGCTTCAATTACTGCTGTTACAATTTTCGCTAAAAATGGGAGCTCTGAACGACAAGCATCTTCAGCTGACCATTGAATGATAGGAAACCGCTGTTTGGCGTATTTAACAGCCTGCACTGCCGACTCAAGTACTTGCTCTGGGCTTTGCTTTAACTTATATTTCATATGAATTGGGGATGTTGCGATAAAAAGGTGAAGTCGAGGCTGAGCTCCACCTTTTAACGCATCCCATGCTGCATCGATATCTGATTGAACTGATCGTGAAAGTCCTGTAACTGAACTGTTTTTAATAACAGCTGCAACTTCTCTCACTGATTGTAAGTCACCGCTTGAAGCAGCTGGAAAACCTGCTTCAATAATATCAACACCTAGACGTTCAAGCTGTTTAGCAATTTCTATCTTTTCCGATAAGTTCAAATTGACTCCAGGAGATTGTTCACCATCTCGAAGCGTTGTATCAAAGATTTTAATTGTCTGCACTTGTTCCGACTGCCTCCTTCTTTTGTTTAATAAATGGCATCATTTTTCTTAATTCACGTCCCACTACTTCAATTTGATGCTCATTTTCCCGTTTATTAATCGCTGTAAATTCAGGACGATTTGCTTGATTTTCTAAGATCCAGCCTTTTGCAAATTTACCTGTTTGGATATCTTCTAGTACTTTTTTCATTTCTTGCTTAACGGAATCAGTGATTACTCTAGGGCCTGATACAAAATCTCCCCATTGTGCTGTATCAGAAATTGAGTAACGCATACCTTCTAAACCATCTTCATACATTAAATCGATAATTAATTTGAGCTCATGTAGACATTCAAAATATGCAAGCTCTGGCTGATATCCCGCTTCTACTAATGTTTCAAATCCAGCCTTAACAAGTGATGTTAAACCTCCACATAAAACCGCTTGTTCACCAAATAGGTCTGTTTCTGTTTCTTCTTGGAACGTTGTTTCAAGTACCCCAGCTCGAGCTGAGCCAATTGCTTTGGCATATGCTAAAGCAACCTCTTTTGCTTCACCTGATACATCCTGATATAGAGCGAATAACGCTGGCACTCCAGCACCTTCTTTGTACGTTCGTCTAACAAGATGTCCTGGACCTTTTGGTGCTACTAAAAACACATCAACGAAGCTTGGTGGTACAATTTGATTGAAATGAATGTTAAATCCATGTGCAAATACTAAAGCATTCCCCGGTTTAAGACCTTGTTCAATTTCTTCTTTATATACTTTCGTTTGAAGTTCATCAGGTAATAAAACCATGACAATATCAGCTTGTTCTGCTGCTTCTTTAACCGATTGTACCGTAAATCCATCTGCTACTGCTTTGTCCCATGAACCACCTTTTCTTAAACCTACTACTACATCTACTCCACTTTCACTTAAATTTAGGGCATGTGCATGACCTTGAGAACCATACCCGATGATTGCTACCTTCTTTCCTGTTAAATAACTATCGTTTGCATCCCCGTTATAATATACTTTTACCATGATTTAATCTCTCCCTTTTTAGACGATTGAATGTGATTTTATATTTGTTACAGCTTTTTGCATACCACGTGCAAATGCTGTTGTTCCTGTTCTAGCTATTTCTTTAATTCCATAAGGTTTTATTAATTCAATGAGTGCTTCAATCTTTGATGATTCTCCAGTTACTTGTATAACAAGGCTATCCTTACTAACATCAAGGATTGATGCTCGAAATGGTTCGATTAAACCATATATTTCATTCCTAGTTGCTGGAGGTGCAACTACTTTAATTAACGCTAATTCTCTCGCAACGATAGCTTGATCAGTTATGTCCATTACCTTCAAGACATCAATTTGCTTATTTAGTTGCTTTGTAATTTGCTCAGCTACTCGCTGATCCTCAACGTGAACAACACATGTTATCCGAGAAACTCCAGCTACTTCTGTTGCTCCAACTGTTATACTCTCGATGTTATAATGACGTTTTGTAAATAAACCTGTAATGCGATTTAAAACACCAGAACGATTATTAACAGTTAATGTGATAATACGTTTCACAATTTCACCCCCACCATCTCATGTAATCCTTTGCCTGGGGCTACCATCGGATAAACATTCTCATCAGAAGTAACATGGAAATCGATGAGAACTGGTCCATCAATTTCTAAAGCTTCTTGCAACACTTTTTTTGCTTCTGCTTCCGTTGTTGCTTTTAACCCTTTAATTCCGTATGCTTCTGCAAGCTTCGCAAAATCTGGTTGATTTGGAATAAGTGAATGTGAATACCGTTCATCATAAAATATTTGTTGCCATTGTCTAACCATTCCTAATGATTGATTGTTAATAATTACAGCTTTGACAGGTAAATTAAGTTCCTGCATAACTGATAGTTCCTGACAGGTCATTTGAAACCCTCCGTCACCGACAATTGAAATGACAGTAGCTTCTCTATCAGCAAGCTGGGCACCTATAGCTGCTGGTAAACCAAAACCCATTGTACCTAGCCCTCCAGATGTGACCCACCTATTTGGATATTTAAATTTGTAGTATTGTGCAGTCCACATTTGGTGTTGCCCAACGTCAGTCGTAATAATTGCTTCACCATTTGTATGTTCGTAAATTAATTCAATTACTTTTTGTGGTTTAAGTTCGTTCGTATTCTTTTGATAAACTAGCGGATATTCTAGTTTTCGGTTAGCTACCTTCTTACGCCATTCACTTGAAGGTCCACATTTACCATTTTGAGCAATGAGTTCTTTTAATGCTTCTTTTGCATCTCCAACTACTGGAATTTGCGTCGGTACGTTTTTACCGATTTCAGCAGGGTCAATATCGATGTGGGCTACAACTGCATCTGGTGCGAAATGCTTCAAATTACCAGTTACTCGATCATCGAACCTAGCACCTATACTTATGAGTAAATCACATTCATATAGAGCCATATTGGCTGTGTATGTGCCATGCATACCCGCCATGCCAAGGGATAACTCATGCTCTGCTGGAAAGCCACCTAAACCTAATAAAGTGTGTATAATTGGAATGCTTTGTTGTTCAGCGTATGCCTTCAATTCGTTTGAAGCATTTGCATGTAGAACTCCAGCTCCGGCAAGAATAACCGGTTTTTGCGCTTGACTGACTGCTTCAACTAATTTACGAATTTGAAGATGATTTGGCTCCCTAGTAGGCTGATACCCTGGAAGAGATATTTTTTGATCGTAATCAAAATGACCTTCAAGTATTGCCATATCTTTCGGAATATCAATTAATACCGGTCCAGGACGCCCTGTCGTTGCAATATGAAATGCCTCTTTTATCACCTTTGGTACGTCTTTAACATCTCTTATTTGATAATTGTGCTTCGTAATTGGTGTAGTAATTCCTAGAATATCTGCTTCTTGGAATGCATCTGTTCCAATCACTGAAGATGCTACCTGTCCAGTAAATACAACAAGTGGCAATGAATCTATCATTGCATCAGTTAAGCCAGTTACGATATTCGTTGCTCCTGGACCAGAAGTCGCAATCACCACTCCTGGCTTTCCAGAAATTCTTGCATAACCTTCAGCTGCATGTATGCCTCCTTGTTCATGTCTTGTAAGCACATGGTCTATTCCAGAATCATAAAGTGAATCGTAAATTGGGAGAACAGCACCACCTGGATAACCAAAAATGACTTCAACGTTTTCCTTCTTTAACGCTTCTATTAGCATATAAGATCCGCTCATCTTTGGTTTAACGTTATTTCTTACACCTACCTTTACCTTTGCGCCCACGTAATTTCCTCCTTTTTGAACACTCATTTGTAATTGCTGTTTTCGCATTGTTTGTTGTTTCTTGGACTAAAAAAGAAACATGTATAAGACAAGTATTGTGACATCTTCTCGTGATAACAATTTGGATAGTAACTGTTCTAGATTTTTAAATTAATGACAATAGCAACAATGTATGCGGAAACTTTGTAATAAAAAAAGCCCCTTCACCCCCAACAAACACTCACTATAACAGTAAGTGTAAGGGGTGAAAAGACTTTACTTTCCACGGTACCACCCTTTTTCATGATCATAAGATCATCTCATGAATAGTCTAATGCTATTCCTTTTGATAACGGGTAAATTTTTAAATTTCACCCGGCCAACTCTACTATGACGTTCAAGTTGACACTCGGAGGCGAGTTCATCTTTCGATAGTAGCACCGGTTTCCACCAACTCCGGCTCTCTGTAGCTTCCTAACTCGAAGATTACTTATCCTCTTCAACATTTTCTCGTTTTTTCTAAATTTTCAAAATACAAAAGATGTTACAATCCTAAGTCAATGTATATACTAGCCCGCCGTTACCTCCTGGTTTGATTGATAGACCTTTACTCCATCAGAAACGACTTTTTTTCTAAACTCCTCAAGCAGCTTTTTAGTATGTTTTCCTGGCTTTCCATCGCCAATTTCCCTGCCATCAACTTTGACTACAGCAATGACCTCTGCTGCTGTTCCTGTGAGAAACACTTCATCACAGGTGTATACATCATGACGAGTAAATGGCTCTTCCTTGAGCTCGTAACCTAATTCAGAAGCAATTTCTAAAATTGCATTTCTCGTAATCCCTTCAAGGGCTCCAACATAACCTGGAGGAGTATAGAGGGTGCTATCTTTGACAATAAAAATATTGTCCGCTGACCCTTCTGAAACATATCCTTGATCATTTAACATTAAAGCTTCACTTACATTTGCCAAATGCGCTTCAATTTTCACTAGAATATTGTTTAAATAATTTAACGATTTAACTTTAGGGCTTAAAACATCAGGTCTATTTCGTCTAGTTGCAACAGTAATAATCTCTATGCCAGTTTCATACAGCTTTTTCGGAAAAAGTGCAAGAGGCTCCACGATAATAACAACTTGAGGTTTACTGCATTTAAATGGATCTAGACCCAAATCACCAGCACCCCTAGAAACCACAAGACGAATATAAGCATCTTCAAACTTATTTTTTTGGATTGCTTGAACAACTAGATCTGTCAATTCCTCTTCTGTATAAGGAATAGTTAGCATAATTGATTTAGCTGAGCGATATAAACGATCCATATGTTCTTTCATCCGATAAACGTTTCCGCTATACACTCGAATACCTTCGAATACACCATCTCCGTATAAAAAGCCATGATCATAAACTGAAATTTTTGCATCTTCTTTTCTTACAAAAGTATCACCTAAAAAAATCCACTGATCACCCATCTTATATCCTCCTTCCCTTTATTATATAGACGCTTTAAATCGATAAATACATAGATATAAAAAAATATCCTAAAATGTACCTTTTTGAATGGACCAACACTAGGTATTTATACCGACAAAAAACTAAGGAATTTTAACGTAAAATCATGTAAAAATATAGATTTTAAAAACTAATAAATATTGTGACAATTTTTTATTTGAGGACTATCTTACGCTCATTTGTTTAAAGAGTCAATAGTCTTTTGAAGAATTATTTGAAAATTTGTATTTATCACTCAATTTGAATACGCTTACATCACTGTTATAATGAGGTTTTTAAATTTGTGAAACTTTTTAAAAAATAGGTTCAAAAAGTTAGAAAGAGAAACTGAAAATATGAAGCCTTCAATCCAACCTCATTTATTCAATATAAAATTTATAAATTAAAGTAATTTCCAATACATAACTTTCATTCATGATCTTCCCTTAAATCAGTATACATTTATAAGAAGTATTAATTATTTCTTATCCATATTACATATTTCTATAACTACTGTAGAGAATATTACTATATAATTTAAATTTTGCGCATTTGGAGGAGAACAAATGACATTAATACCTCACGATCCGTTCAGACATTTATCAAACATGAGAAGGGACATGGACAGGCTATTTTCTAACTTCTCTAACTTCCCTTTTGACTTTACCAATGAGCAAAACTACTTAGGAATGATTAGAGTTGATGTTTATGAGACAAGTAATGAGGTTGTGGCTACGTGTGACATACCTGGACTAGAAAAAAAAGAGGATGTAAATATTGAAATTGACAACAATGTTTTGAATATTAGTGGCTCTATAAATAGGACTGACGATGTAAAAGATGAGAATTTATACAGAAGAGAAAGACACACAGGTAGCTTTCATAGAGCAGTAACTCTACCAACATCTGTAAGTATTGAGGGAGTGAAAGCAACATACAAAAATGGTGTCCTAGAGGTTACTATGCCAAAGAAAAGCCAAGGCACCAAGAAGAAAATTAATGTTGATTTTCATTAATGAGTAGAGGAGCTTTTTCATATTTGCTGAAGTAACATAATTTAGTTAATATACTAATATTTACTTTTATATACATTAGAAAAATATAATAACTTTACTAGCTATATTAACTATCAGTTTTTTACAAAATATTCACATGAATACTTCAAAAAATGTCTATTTTCACATATCAATAGTAGCATAAAAAATGGATGATCAAACAGTATTCTATACTGTATGATCATCCATTATCTGTTCAAACCCGTCATATTAAGGGTTACAATGTTATGTAATGGCGTCCCAGGAGAGATTCGAACTCCCGACCGACGGCTTAGAAGGCCGTTGCTCTATCCAGCTGAGCTACTGGGACAAAAGAATTTGTTTAATTGTTAACGACAAAATTTATTATATAAATATTAGCATTGTTTGTCAATCATTTTTCTGTAATAAATATAAAATTATTTTTCATTATTTATATGTTCATCGTTATGCTGCTCACAGAGCACTTTACCATTGGTGTAATGGTAAAGTGACTCAGTACTATAGCAGATAAAAAACATGTATTTTATTATTCAAGTATAAATTCGCTTGATAAAGATGGTATAAGCTTGCCTTCAATATTATAGTAATTGACATGGATATGTCTATTTTGTATATGTAGTATAACATATGTTTGTTCATTGCGCATTCTCGGGAGTCGGAGGCTTCCCGGGTTAATAAATATAATTCCATCAGCCATCTCTGATCCTGCTATGTGTGAATGCCCAAAGCAAACAATCTTGGCATCAACTTCCTTAGCACGATATAAAAGATTCATTAAAGTCATTTTTACATTGTATAAATGACCATGTGTAACAAATAAATGTTGCTGTCCACATTTTTCGACTAGATGATCTGGGTAAGCAGAGTCTATATCACAATTTCCTCTAACAGCGTTAAATTTTTGCATTTCCTCAGCATGAGCGGGGAGCTCTGAATCTCCACAATGAATCATCATTTGAACATCATCTTCGTGTCTTCGAGCAACTTGTGTAAGCTCTTCTGATAAGCCGTGACTATCACTTACGACTATAATTTTCATGTTAGCTTGTCCTCATCAGCAAATATCTCAGACCATAAATGTGAAAGCTTTTTTAATGCAATAGCTCGGTGACTCATTTCATTTTTTTCTTGTTTTGATAATTGAGCCATGGTCTTTTCTTTCTCTTCTACATAAAAAATAGGATCATATCCGAAGCCGTTTTGTCCTACAGGGGTGTCCGTAATTCTCCCTTCACATATACCTTCAACAACATGGGTGTCTCCTTGAGGAAAAGCAATAGCTAATGCACAATGAAAACGTCCAGTCCTATTATGAGTTGGCACACCTTCTAGCTCCTGCAATACTTTTTCCAAATTGGCTTGATCATCTTTATGCTCTCCAGCATAGCGGGCAGAATAAACTCCAGGGCGACCGTCAAGAGCATCTACTGCTAATCCTGAATCATCTGCAATGACTATAGTCTGAAACCGATTTGCTACATCCTCAGCTTTTATGACTGCATTTTCAGCAAAGGTCTGTCCAGTTTCCTCGATATCTATCGGCTCGTTAATATCGAACAAAGACTTTACTTCAATTCCTTTAGGTTCTAGCATGAACTTAAATTCATTTACTTTGCCCATATTTTTTGTAGCAATTAATACTTGTTTCACTCTAGTTCCCACTTTCATCAGTAGATGATTTAATATGTTGGACGAATTCTCCTAATGCTTCGCGCTGTTTTTGAATAATTTCATGAATCCCCTCTTCAGCTAAAGATAATAAATTATTTAGCTCATCTCTTGAAAAAGTTGCTTCTTCTCCAGTTCCTTGTAACTCAACAAATTGACCAGCCCCTGTCATAACAACATTCATATCAACTTGTGCTGATGAATCCTCGATATAATTCAAATCTAAAATTGGCCCTAGCTTCGCATCTATCCCAACTGAGGTAGCTGCTAAAAAATCTTGTATCGGTGATTTTGATAATTTTTTCTCAGACATTAGTTTCCCAACTGCTAACACAACTGCAACAAAAGCACCTGTAATGGACGCAGTTCTCGTACCACCATCTGCTTGAATAACATCACAATCAACCCAGATTGTTCTTTCGCCAATTTTTTCTAAATCAACCACTGAGCGCAATGCTCTTCCAATCAAGCGTTGTATCTCCATCGTTCTTCCCGATACTTTACCTTTACTAGATTCGCGTATGTTTCTTGAATCAGTCGCTCGAGGTAACATCGAGTATTCTGCAGTAATCCAACCTTTACCTTCACCTCTCATAAACGGTGGAACTCGATCTTCAATACTCGCAGTACAGATGACCTTCGTATCACCAACAGAGATTAGTACTGAACCTTCAGGATGCTTTAAATAATTTGTCTCAATATGTATTGGTCTTAATTGATCTTCGTTCCGTCCATCAACTCTCATTTATAATTCCTCCTCATCAAACATAAACACCCCATTCCACCTATAACAATCCCACTCACTTTGGGGAATGGCGTAGTGTTTTCAACTACGAAATGCGCAAGGCGACTGTTTATCGGCGACAAGCATAAGTTAAGCTGGCTGGAAGGTTGCTTTTTAACCTTCTTGACAGATTAGCTTATGACCTCGAGCCGATGGCGCCTGGAGCTAGACAACTACGAAATGCGCAAGGCGACTGTTTATCGGCGACAAGCATAAGTTAAGCTGGCTGGAAGGTTGCTTTTTAACCTTCTTGACAGATTAGCTTATGACCTCGAGCCGATGGCGCCTGGAGCTAGACAACTACGAAATGCGCAAGCACCCTGGTTATTCCCGACAAGCGCTGGAGTCATAACATACGAAGGTGCTCTTTGCCTTCAGATGCTATGACGAAGCGACCTCGAGGGAATGGGTGCTGGAGCTAGACAATAAGAAGAGGTAGCTCAATTACGCCTACCTCTTGTACTCATCTTTATATAGTATATCAAAAAAAGATTTTTAAAAACTATCCATGTTCACATTTTTTGGCCTTGACACTGGTTCGGCTAATAATTCACCTTGTTCATTCACAAGCTCTGCTTCCCCATTTACTTGAATAGCTACCTGTTCTATACCTTCCTGCTCTGTTAGTGTTAGGACTAATGTATCTAATACATTTGTATTAATAATCGGTTCTTCTGAAAAGCTTCCGAGAATATATTCATTAAAATTTAAAATAACTTGCCCATCTTGGATGATCGGTTCACTCAATAATTCAACTTCATTATTGATGGCCCCTAATAATTTTGATGTGTAACTAGGTCCTTCAACTAATTCATTAATGACAGCAACGATGCTATTTTCTTCTGTGTTCGCTACTCTTCTAGTAACAGGAACATAGTAGATTGAATCAGCATTTTCTGCTAAGAAATAGACTGTAACAGGGTATGAATTTGTAATATCAGCAACTTCATTTTCATCAAAATTAATACCGTGCTCCCTGCTAACCCCTTCCCCAATCGGTGTTCCGTTCACAGGCATTACAGATTGATCGTAACCATTTATCCTTATTTGTACTTTATCAATTGTTTCAAACTGAGTTAATGTCCATGTGATTGCTTGTAATATTTTTAGTTCATCTTCTTTATTGTACTCTTCGAATTCCTTTGAAAAATCCGCAATTACTGTTCCACCTTCTACTATGTTCACCTCAACTGATGTACCTGCAGGTAATACAGCTCTAAATCCATTAGGAAGCATTTCCTCTACTGGCCCATCTTGTACCAAGTATTCTAAAGCTTGCTTTGCTGGACCTTCTACTATTGGTAACTCTACTGTTTGCGGAACGACCATTCCATATTGATCTAGCAGAAATAATTCACGTTGAACAGTGTCTGCCACTCCATCTTCCTGTACATCAACACTTACACCTGCTTCTTGTTCTGAATCCATTACACTTTCTCCGTCAGTAAATTCCCCTTCCTCCAAATAAGTTGTTTCTTGAGGTGGATCAATCTCAAGGCCTTTATCTTCTCCACCAAAAAGACCACATCCAGCTAATAACACTGATAATGTTAATATAGCAGTAGTCATTTTGAGTATTTTCCATGTTTTCATTTATCTTCCCCCTTACATCAGTTTGTACTACTATGTATACGAGCTGTTTTTATTTTTAGACCGATAAAAAAGAAAAAACCCTCTAGCTTGGCTAGAGGACGTAAAATAAAGCATCTCATTTAATGGTTTTATAAACTAATAGTTTCTATATTATCAATAGGATGCCCGAATAAATTCGAAGCAATTTGTTGAAAAATCTCCTGTGCACCTGTTGTAAGGAATAGATGATTATTATTACCATCTTCATCATTTAATAATCCGCTATGGTATAGAATCGTGCTGACTTCCCGAGCAGTCTCATCTCCCGAACAAATAATATTCACTCGTTCTCCCATAAATTCACTAATTAAATGACTTAGAAGTGGGTAATGAGTACAACCTAAAATAAGTGTATCAATACTTTTATTTTTTAATTCTACTAAAGTTTCAGCAACCACTCTTTTCGCTTGTTCCCCTTCGTAGTCACCACTCTCAACGAGTGGTACAAATCTAGGACATGCAAGTGATTCTACATAAACTTTGTGGTTAATAGACTCTAATGCTTGTTTATAAGCTCCACTAGCAATTGTACCTACAGTACCAATTACACCTATATGATTATTGCTTGTTATTTTTAGTGCAGTCCTAGCTCCTGGATGAATTACACCAACAACAGGTATACTGAGCTCATGCTTTATTTCTTCTAATACTGCAGCTGTAGCAGTATTACAAGCAATGACAAGCATTTTAATATCATATGTTAGCAAGTAATTTGTCATTTCCCATGTATATTTCCGGACTTCTTCACTAGGCCTCGGCCCATAAGGACATCTAGCAGTATCTCCTAAATAAATGATTCTTTCTTTAGGTAACTGACGATTGATTTCTTTCGCAACCGTTAGTCCCCCTACTCCTGAATCGATAACTCCAATCGGTCTTAACAAAAAATCGCCTCATTCTTATCTCGTTTCTCGATGTATATTTAAAGTGTCACCTTATTTTCTAACTTTTTGAATTGAAATGCAAGTATTTCACAAGGTGAAGTATAGCTACTAAATTGTATAAAAGCTTTTTAACCTTAGACAATCATATCACTTAAATATTAATATTGTTTGCTGATAAAATCGAAGCACAGTCATTCCTAGCTGAATAAGTCACAGCGTATATAAAGAAGCTTTCTATGAAACTAGTTATATGCACATATTACATTGTATGTTCCTTAAACCAGCTCCAAACGTATATGGACATAAAGAAACTTAATACATAGCAAATACCCCATACAATTATCAATTCAGTGAACTCGATCTGAAACGTATAAGAATTAATAAAATACTTGATTATATAATAATCAACAACGAGTGGAATGGATATAACTGCAGAGTACAATAGTATAAATTGTACTCTGCTTAAGTTCTTCAACATCCTAAAATTCTTCATTTGATAACCTCCAGTATCAAATCATCAAGTTACATCTTAGATTGTGTAATCCACTACTTATTTTTATTGATTAATATTATATGTCGATCTCGTTTGCTTACAGAAGTTACTTACAAAATAAAGGCATATAAATAACCGGCCTCCCTATGTAAGGTAAGCCGGTATACATTAAAGCTTAAGTTCACCCATTCGCAATAGCTCGACTACTGCCTGCGAACGCCCCTTAACTCCTAGCTTTTGCATGGCATTTGAAATATGATTTCGAACAGTTTTCTCGCTAATAAATAATTCACTAGCAATCTCTTTTGTTGTTTTATCTTGAACTAACAATTCAAATACTTCTCTTTCTCTTTTAGTGAGTAACGGCTTTGGTTGAAACTCCTTCTCCTTCAAATATTGTAACCCTCCTTGCTAAAGGTACGAGCTGAACTAGCGGATGGGTATATATTTAGTCATGTTATCTTATGTTTGAAGGAGTATGGCTGTGATTATTTTCGTCCAAAATGTACGAACATCTTGATTTTCTTTTACATGACACTACATATCAGAGTTTATTTTCTCAGTTAATAAACAGTAATGAATTGCTTGATTTGGTTATATGTAATGGGTTGTTTTAATTAACCGTAATTATTAGTTGACCACGTGCCAGCTCCTATAGAGGTGATTATAAAAGACTGTTTTCGTTATGAGAGCTATACTCGAATAAACATTTTTTCCTCACTAAAGACTATAAAAATTATATAATATACATCAGTTGCTCAAATGTAAGTGAAAAAAAGCGACCAAGTTTACGAAAAGAGCCTTAAAAAAATATTAAAAACCAGCTAATTGTGAATTTGTTGACGTCGTAGAGGTAGGAGCTATATCGAATATTTGACGTAAGTATGTGTTCAAAAATAGACTATTTGGATCTAAGTCATTTCTTAACTGCAAGAACTCATTCCAAAATGGATATACTTCTTTTAGTGTATGTGCTGTTAGTGTATGCATCTTCCCCCAATGAGGTCTGCCGTTATATTTTCTGCAAACTTGTTCAACACTACGAAAATAATCTTTGTATTCCATTCCTTTGTACATATGAACAGCAATATATGCAGAGTCTCTCTCATAAGCTGGGCTTAGCCATATATCATCTCTTTTAACATAGCGACATTCTATTGGGAAATGCACGGGGAACTTTTTTTCATTAATCATATCCTTTATTTCTGTAAGCACATTGGCAAGCTGATTAGCTGGAATA
This sequence comes from Cytobacillus sp. IB215665, assembly GCF_033963835.1. NCBI lineage: Bacteria > Bacillati > Bacillota > Bacilli > Caryophanales > Bacillaceae > Cytobacillus > Cytobacillus sp. IB215665. The sequence continues at coordinate 89,643 of NZ_JAXBME010000002.1, read as the reverse complement.
TTATATTCCATTTCATTGAATTTAACATCTCTTATTGATGCAAAAACTTTATAGCTATCGTCAATGGCTCGCTCATTCGGAACTACTCTTCCTGACAATCTGCTTACCGATTTACTTAACGAAGGTATTAATCGACACCCTTCTGATAACACCTTGTACAACCCATTCTCAATAAATTTTTTATTAAATGAATCTGTAATATTTTTTTTCGTTTTATCATCGTTTGTTTTATTAACAAATTTGGCTTGAACATATTTGCTATATGGAAACCAAAAAAATTCAAAGTGTCGATTTTCCGTTTTATATTTGTCTAGATTTTGTAGGCAATCATCTAAGTACATTCGTTTGCTCTCTAACAGTAATTTATATGCCGGTACAACCTTTAGCTTAAGTTTAACAATAATACCTAAAGCACCCAATGATAGCTGTAAAGCTTTAAACATTTGAGTGTTTTTATCCATACTACATTCTAGTAACTCTCCCTTCCCAGTTACTACAGTCATTTCAACAACTTGTGTAGCCAAACTACTAAACTGGATTCCCGTCCCATGAGTACCAGTACTTATAGCTCCAGCTATCGATTGAGCATTAATATCACCCAAATTTTCTTGTGCATATCCAAGTTTGTGAAGAGCGTCTCCCAAAACATGCAGCTTTGTTCCTGCCCAAACAGAAACAATATCATTCTCTCGGTCTGTTTGTTCTACCCCTTCAAGGAGGTCCAATGAAAGTAATAGATCGTTTGTTGCTACTAATGATGTAAATGAGTGACCAGAACCAACCATACGTATAGCCTGATTAGTTTTGTTACATTGTTTAACGATTAAAATAATTTCTTCAATGCTTTTTGGGTACATGACCTTTGCAGGTTTACTTACAACACTCCCAGACCAGTTCTCCCACCTCTGTACTTCTACAGCTTTAACGGAGTTCACAGTCGTCCCCCTCACTATACAATTTATTCTTAAATTCTTATCTACCATATTTAAATTTCATTATTATTATACTAAATCTTCAGAATAATCGAAAGAAAACATGTATTATTCACTTAGTTTTTATTACAATATAATTATAGGTAAAATTCTTATGATAGTGATAGTTGCAGTATTTGTAATAACAAACGTATTAATAAAGGAGAATGTACATGGCAATAAAAGTCGCAAAATGGTTAAGTTATATCATTCTATCAATCGCACTAATATTTATCATTTTTTTGATTTATGTGACAGTTACAGATTATAAACCTGCAGAAAAAATTCCACTTACAGTTAATAACCAAAATGGAAATATGCTTAGGGCAAATGAACCTTTTACGATGACTACTTTTAATATTGGTTATGCAGGGTTAGATAAGGAGCAAGATTTCTTTCTAGACGGTGGAAAAATGTCAAAATCAAGTAGCAAAGAACAAACTTTGATAAATATAGAAGCGATAACGTCATACATAGAGGATAAAAAATCTGATATTTATTTATTACAAGAAGTTGATACTGATTCTTCACGTAGCAATCACATTAATCAAGTTGATCATATTTCAAAGAAATTACCTGATTATAGTTATACGTATGGTGTAAATTACAAAGTCCCTTGGGTACCAGTACCAATCCTAGATCCAATGGGATCAGCAAATAGTGGTATATTGACTTTATCTAAATACAAAATTGAACAAAGTACTAGATTTGCACTAGCTGGAAAAGAAGACTGGCCTAGACAATTATTTGATTTGGACCGTGCATTTACCGAAAATAGAATTCCTATCGACAATGGAAAAGAGCTGATTCTTATTCACCTACACTTATCAGCCTATGATGAAGGTGGGAAGGTGAGAAAACAGCAATTACAATATTTATCTCAATATTTAGCAAATGAGATACAAAAAGAAAACTATTTAATATTAGGTGGAGACTGGAATCATGTTATTCCTGGAACAGATCCTTATTTATTCGAAACAACAGAAGAGTGGCCTGATTGGCTGCAAGAATTCCCTGAAACATTTAAACCCGAGGGCTTCCAATGGGTAACAGATCCAAAGGTTCCAACTAGCCGCACAACCCAATATCCATTTAGAGAAGGAGTGAATTTCTTAGCTGTAATTGATGGCTTCTTAGTATCTCCAAATATTGAAGTTATAAATGTATCAGGAGATTACTTAGGGTATGAAAATAGTGATCATAACCCAGTGACCGGAGAATTTATTTTAAAATAGAAATGCTCGTTTCACTTTGTTGCTATTTTTATATAAGCAGTAGAATGAGGTTAGATGCCCCTTGCATCTTTTTAGAGAAGAAAAGTTACTTATGCTTGTTGTTATGCAAGTTCATTTCATATTATATTAATGCGAGATAGATAGCCTCAAGACTTTGTTCATATTTTCAGCTGGACTTAGTATAAAAGCATAATCAATAAGAAAACAAAAAACCTCTTCAAACGTTGAAGAGGTTTTCATTACTCATTAAACTCGATCACTTCCGAAGAAATTCTTAAATGATTGAATAGCTGTATCTCTATTTAAGGATGCAATTGAAGTAGTTAATGGAATTCCTTTTGGACATGATTGGACACAGTTTTGGGAATTCCCACAATTCGCCAGACCACCTTCACCCATAAGTGCATCTAGACGCTCGCCCTTGTTCATTGCTCCTGTTGGATGTGCATTGAACAAGCGAACTTGTGAAAGTGGAGCAGGTCCAATAAAGTTTGATTTACTGTTAACGTTCGGACAAGACTCTAAGCACACACCACATGTCATACATTTTGATAGTTCATAAGCCCATTGACGTTTTGTTTCAGGCATACGTGGACCAGGTCCTAAATCGTACGTTCCATCAATCGGAACCCAAGCCTTAACTTTTTTCAATGAATCAAACATTCTACTTCTATCAACTTGTAAATCACGCACGACTGGGAATGTTCTCATAGGCTGTAATCTAATCGGCTGCTCTAATTTATCAACTAAAGCTGTACATGATTGCTGTGGCTTTCCATTTATGACCATTGAGCAAGCACCACATACTTCTTCTAAACAGTTCATATCCCAATTAATTGGAGCTGTTTTATTACCATTTTTATCAACCGGATTTCTGCGAATTTCCATAAGTGCTGAAATGACATTCATGTTCGGTCGATATGGAATTTCAAACTCTTGTTCATAAGGGGAAGAATCAGGCTCATCTTGTCGTGTAATAATAAATTGAACGACTTTTTGCTCACTCATCTTACTTCTCCCCCTTCTTTTTCTTCGTATAATCACGCTTACGTGGTTCAATCAATGATACATCAACATCTTCGTAACTAAATTCTGGTGCTGATTTATGATCAACAAACTTTGCCATCGTTGTTTTTAGCCATTCTTCATCATTACGATCTGGGAAGTCAGGCTTATAATGAGCACCGCGACTTTCGTTTCGATTATATGCACCAATCGTTACAACACGTGATAATTGTAGCATGTTTTGAAGTTGACGAGTAAATGATGCACCTTGATTACTCCATTTGGCTGTATCATTAATATTAATATTATCAAAACGTTCGATAAGTTCTTGTATTTTTTCATCTGTTTTTAGTAGCTTATCATTGTGCCTAACAACCGTTACATTATCGGTCATCCATTCTCCAAGTTCTTTATGAAGAATATAAGCATTTTCATTACCATCAAGATTTAAAATATTATTCCATTTGTCAGTTTCTTGCTTCTCAAAGCTTTCAAATAAAGTAGAGGATATATCTTCAGCACTTTTCTCAAGACCATTAATATATTCAACAGCTTTTGGCCCAGCGACCATACCTCCATAAATTGCTGACAGTAATGAATTTGCACCAAGGCGGTTAGCACCGTGTTGAGAATAATCACATTCTCCTGCAGCAAATAGGCCAGGTACATTTGTCATTTGATTATAATCAACCCATAAACCACCCATTGAGTAATGAACAGCAGGGAATATCTTCATCGGTAATTTACGTGGATCATCACCCATAAATTTTTCGTAAATTTCAATGATACCACCAAGCTTAACATCAAGCTCTTTAGGATCTTTATGTGATAGGTCTAAATAGACCATATTTTCTCCATTTATTCCTAGTTTCAAATCAACACAAACATGGAATATTTCACGTGTTGCAATATCTCGTGGAACAAGATTTCCGTATGCAGGGTATTTTTCCTCAAGGAAATACCATGGCTTTCCATCCTTATACGTCCATACACGTCCACCTTCGCCACGTGCTGATTCACTCATCAGTCTCAGCTTATCATCGCCAGGGATAGCTGTTGGATGAATTTGAATAAACTCACCATTCGCGTAACTAACACCTTGTTGATAAACAATCGACGCTGCTGATCCAGTATTAATAACTGAATTAGTTGACTTCCCAAAAACGATTCCAGGTCCACCCGTCGCTAAAATAACTGCATCGGCTTTAAATGATTTAATGTCCATTGTTTTTAAATCTTGACCGACGATACCACGGCAAGTCCCATCGTCATCAATGACAGATCCTAAAAATTCCCAACCTTCATATTTCGTTACAAGCCCACTCACCTCGTGGCGACGAACTTGCTCATCTAATGCATATAGCAGCTGTTGACCAGTCGTTGCACCAGCAAATGCCGTTCTATGATGCTGTGTTCCACCAAATCGACGGAAGTCTAGTAATCCTTCTGGTGTACGGTTAAACATGACGCCCATACGATCTAATAAATGTATAATACCAGGTGCTGCATCACACATTGCTTTTACCGGTGGCTGATTTGCTAGAAAGTCTCCACCATAGACTGTATCATCGAAATGCTCCCATGGTGAATCTCCTTCACCTTTTGTATTTACGGCACCGTTAATACCACCTTGTGCACAAACAGAGTGAGAACGTTTAACTGGTACTAATGAAAATAGATCAACCGCTACTCCTGCTTCTGCAGCTTTAATTGTTGCCATTAAGCCAGCTAGCCCACCGCCGACTACAATGATTTTTCCGTTACTCAAAGTGACTCACCCCTTTAATTGCTTACTTAGATTCAAGTGAATGCTAAAATCGTACGAATACCTACATATGAAAGTGCTACAAACACACCGATCGTTACATAAGTAGAGATTTGTTGTGAACGGGGAGTTACGGTAATTCCCCAACTAACTAGGAATGACCATAATCCATTTGCAAAATGAAAAATAGTTGAAATAACACCAACGATATAAAAACCAAGCATGATAGGGCTTTCTAAAATATTCGCCATCATATCATAATTAACTTCTGCACCGAAAGCTGCTTGAACTCGGGTTTGATAAACATGCCAAGTAATGAAAATTAACGTAATAACCCCTGATATACGTTGTAATAGGAACATCCAGTTTCTGAAAAAACTATAATTGCTTACATTATTTTTAGCTGTGAAAGCAATATACAGCCCGTATATCGCATGAAATAAAATAGGAAGAAAAATGACAAAAGCCTCTAAAACATAGCGATATGGCAGACCTTCCATAAAGTGAGCCGCTTTATTAAACGCCTCCGGACCTCTTGTCGCAAAGTAATTCACAGTTAAATGCTGAATTAAAAATATCCCTACTGGAATGACTCCTAATAGTGAATGTAATCTGCGATAAAAGAATTCACGATTATTTTCCACAGTTATACCCCCTTTGAGTTGAATCATTTTTTTGAAAACTTAAAACAAAAGTAAAATAAAATAAAATCCCATCCCCAATACTTATGATGGGGAAAAAATAAAAAATGAATAGATTGCATTTTTTATCAATATAATGTAACAAATTTATTGTACTCTCATCATTATCAAGCGTCAAGAAAACGTGTTCATAAAATATTCATGAATTTTCTTTTTTTTCGTCATAATCAATCAAATTGCACCGTAATTTTCCATATTCCGGTGATCCACTCTTCATTAAAGACGAACAATCTGTATCCTTAAAAGTTTTCATTGAAAGTAAACAAAAAACTTATGCCTTAATGCTGCTATTGTTATATAATAATTTGGTGAAGAGGGGGTCAAAATGAAAGACTTAATCTATACCGAAGAACATACAGAAGAAAACAATACATCCGTACCTGCTTTTGGGTTAGAAATCTATAGAGAACATGTGCTTCCGAATATTTTCCGAAAAGAATTATCATTTATTATGTATTTATCTGGAAAAGATCTAGCTAGAAAATTTCCATGTAATAATATTGATGAAATCATGTCATTTTTTCATGAGGCTGGGTGGGGGAACTTATCCACTGTAAAAGAAACGAAAAACGAGCTACACCTCGAATTAAATGGACAGCTTGTTGAAAAACGCTTATCATCTGACAATATAACCTTTCAACTAGAAGCTGGTTTTTTAGCGGAACAAATTCAAGGACAAAAACAACTGATTACAGAAGCTTATGAGCAGCAAAAGCCTCGATCGAAAAAGGTGATTTTCACTATAAAATGGGATAGGCATGATATCATTTCTTCATAAACAGCTAGCTCTTCATTAATTATTATATTCAATGTAGGGACGCTCTTTTCGTAAGCTATGATACTATTTTCCTAAACTAGAAGATAATGATGTTGTTATACGTCGTTTTATTGAAGAAAAGATACTATGAAATCTAGGTATGAAAAACAACTATCTATGTGAAAGCAAAAAGACAAATCTGTTTGTTATTTCTTAGTACGATAAATAAGCTATTTTAACGATAGAGACCCTGACAAATATTATCAGGGTCTCTACTCAATTTTGGCTCCTAATGCTTTATGTGATTGACATCGATAATAAAAATAAATGATATGAATCATTAATTCGGCGTAACAATAGTTAATTCTTAAATAAAAACTGTTTATTACTCTTTGTCCTTCATCTTGTTATAAATTTCTTTAGCTACATTTATTGGAATCTGTGCTCTTTGAAGATCTTCTACGGTTGCTTCTTTTAACTTTTTGATTGAGCCAAAATGCTTAAGAAGTGCTTTTTTCCGCTTTTCACCGACACCAGGGATATCATCAAGTATAGATTTAAAAACAGATTTACTTCTTATTTGACGATGGAAAGTAATTGCAAAGCGATGCACTTCATCTTGTATACGTTGAATCAAATAAAACTCTTGGCTATTCCTTGCTAGCGGTACTGTTTGGACAGGATCACCAACAATTAGTTCAGATGTGCGGTGTTTATCATCCTTAACCATTCCTGCAACTGGAACTTCGATTCCTAGCTCATTTTCTAAAACATCTTGAACTGCGGCTAAATGCCCTTTGCCACCGTCAACTAAAATTAAATCTGGAAATGGCATATTTTCCTTTAATACACGAGTGTATCTCCTTCTTACTACCTCGCGCATAGAATCATAATCATCTGGCCCAATGACTGATTTAATTTTGTACTTTCGATACTCTTTCTTTTCGGGCTTCCCATCAATAAAAACAACCATTGCAGATACAGGATCCGTCCCTTGAATATTTGAATTATCGAAGGCCTCTATACGGTGAGGAGTTTCAATTCTCAATTGAGTACCTAAGTTTTCAACAGCCTTAATCGTTCTTTCTTCATCACGTTCGATAAGTGAAAACTTCTCTTGTAAAGCAAGCTTCGCATTTTTCTTTGCTAAATTTAGCAGTTCCTTCTTTTGTCCCCGTTTTGGTTGTAAAACCTGTACTTGTAATAACTGTTCGACTAACTGTTTATCAATATCATTTGGAAGCAATATTTGCTTAGGAATAAAATGCTCTGTTTTCGAATAAAACTGTCCTATATATGTTAAAAAGTCTTCAGTCGGCTCATTGTAAAAGGGGAATATGGACACGTCTCGCTCTATCATCTTTCCTTGACGAATAAAAAATACTTGTACACACATCCATCCTTTATCAAAAGAGTAGCCAAATACATCACGGTTAACTAAATCCTTCATTGTTATTTTTTGTTTTTCCATCGTTGTTTCAATATGTGTAATTTGATCGCGGTATTCTTTAGCTCGCTCAAAATCTAGCTCCTCCGATGCCTTTAGCATTTTTGAAGTTAGTTCTTTTTTTGTTTGTTTATACCCACCATTTAAAAATCGAACGATTTGTTCGACCATTTCTTTGTTTTGCTCTTCAGACACTTCATATACACAAGGAGCTAGGCATTGTCCCATATGATAATATAAGCAAACTCGGTCTGGGAGCGTTGAGCATTTGCGCAGAGGGTACATACGATCCAATAGTTTTTTCGTTTCGTTCGCAGCTTGAACATTTGGGTATGGACCAAAATATTTCCCTTTATCTTTTTTGACCTTCCTCGTAATAAGTAGACGAGGGTGCGTATCTGCTGTGACTTTAATGTAAGGATACGTCTTGTCATCCTTTAACATAATATTATATTTTGGATCAAACTTCTTAATTAGATTAATTTCTAAAATTAAAGCTTCTATATTTGAAGATGTCACGATATATTCAAAATCAACAATTTCATTTACTAGCCGTAACGTCTTTCCATCATGAGAGCCTGTAAAGTAAGATCTGACACGATTCCTTAGAACTTTCGCCTTCCCTACATAGATGACTGTCCCATGCTTGTCCTTCATTAAATAACATCCTGGATGTTCTGGTACAATTGAAATTTTTTCTTTTAAATGATCTGACATGACAATCGCTCCAACCTTTAATCTTTCCACTTATATAAAGTGATTTCTCCATATGAAGGGTCCGACATGATACTCGAAGAGAATGAAGTCACTTCCTCAATAAATCCTGAAACATTAGCCCCTTGTAATTCAAATCCTTTGAGTACATGATCAGTAACATAAATTGTAGCATCGCTATAATATAATTTGTCTTGTAGAAACCTTTCATAAGTAAATATTCTTTTGTGAGGAAAGGACACGTTATTATACTTTAGTACCCTCGTTTCCTCCCAAGTATATAATACAACAAATTCGTTCTTCACATCTAAATAATTGCCTAATTGATGTGTAGCTGGTTGCTCTGTTGCTTGTTCGTAAATTAATTGATATCCTACAACAACTTGGCTAAAGACAATAAATGTTAACATAATAACAAGAAATATGTGAAAGGATCTCTTTAAAATCATAATGAGTAATTGAAAAAGAATTATACCTACTAGAGGCGTTATATGTCTAGGCTTATCAATGTTTTGCGCAAACAATGCCCAGATGAAATACGTTGCCCCTATGATTAATAACCAATAATCCGAGCGAGTGTATGGTTTTTTTGTAAGCAATTTATAACAACAAAAAATGAATAGTACGCTATATACTAACAATAATAAAAATGATTTAGCAGCTATTCCATTCCAGACTATATTTGTTCCAATTAATGTTAATAACCGATAAAAAAAAGACTCACTAGCAGTAACTTGCGTACCACCCCAGTCATTGAAGTGACCGGTTGTAAAAGATAGAGCTAATTTAATAAAGCCACTAACACTTCCTTCAGTCATTATTAATCCTATAACCCAAAATAATTGAAAAATGATTGCAAATACAACTAAACGACTAAGTCTACCAAAAGATTCAAACCTTTTCCAATCATACATCCAAAGAAGTATGATACCGATCCCAAAGGGTAAATAAGATAGGCGAATACCTAAAACGATACTAAAAAAAAGCAGAGGTAATAACTGCAAAACAAATCGATCTGAATTTTTTGCTTGAAATAAACTCCATATATACCACCAAAGAAATGCTATCGCTGAACCTTCTGACATAGGTTGAGTAACAATTAATCCTACGTAACTTGTCGTTTGTATGACTGCTACGACCAAGAGACTTTGTTGTCTATTAATATATTGTCTAGACATCAAATAAATCGGTATAACGGAAGTGATCATCGCTGAAACATTAAAAACCGCTAGTGCTTTGGCTCCATTATCAATGACCGTATTTATTAACATACCACCCAATATAAAATAAGGATAACCAGGGAAATGTGGCTGCATTGATAATAAATCATAACGTGTAAGTGCTAAAGTAAAATCTACCTGATCCCATGTTGCAGCAAAAGGACTGCTATATATTAATTGCAAATAATAATAACAAATTAAAAAAATAATACAAACAGTAACACAAAGTGAAAGTATATTCTTTTTATTATTTTCTAGGAAATGATTCATTAGGTTTTAAGGTCATTGAAAATCAACAAACGTTGATAATCCCCTAGGCTAACCTCCTTAATTCTTACAAATAGAGAAGCATGAAAACGAATTTTCTGTTCATCTTGCAGTTTTAAAAAACATTATTCAACCTCGACACTAAATAGGTTTATGAATTTATTTATTCCTTATACATCAATATAAGATTACTTTAATATGCTGAAAAAAGTACAAGACTACTGTCTCGTACTTTTTAAAAGTATATTTTTTTAAAGCTTTGTTTGGGGTTCAAGTACCTTAACATTGTTTGTTTGTTCTTGTTTGCTCTTCTTCTGCTGCTCTTGGCCATAATGGGATTTAATTAGTAAATAGATGACTACGAAGTACCCTACGTATGCCAACACTTCTTCAATTGACGGCATAGAAGAATAACCGAAAAGTGCTTTTAAGAATATACCAATATCACCCGATAAGAGAGGTGCTACTCCGTTATCTCGCACATAATGCGCGTAATCGATTGGATGTTCTGGTAAAAACCAAGTAATGTCATAGACGTGTGGCATTACACTACCGATAATTTCTAAATCTTGGAGCATTCCGATTCCTTGAACTAATAAACCAGCTGCTATTAAGATTATAAATGCACCAGTTACTTTAAAGAATGTCTTTAATGGAATACGCATTGTCCCTTTAAAGAAGAAGTAACAAATGACTGCAGCAATGAGCATACCCGTTATTGCTCCCCAACCTTCGAGTGCTGCACCAATATTCCCCCCGGTAATAGCTGCAAAGAAAAATACTGTTTCGACACCCTCGCGCAAAACGACTAGAAATGAATGAATAACCATACCAATGATATTGCCTGTTGAAATAAATCGGTTCATTTTGCCTTCTACATTACCCTTAATATCTTTACTATGTGCTGCCATCCAAAACACCATTTGGGTAAGTAACAATGTAGAAACTAAAATAATTCCAATCTTTAAGTACATCTCATTTCCCATGGCTGCAAAACCGGTAAAAACAACTTGGAACAACATCGCTATCCCGACACTTGCTAATACAGCTAATCCTGCTCCTAGCCACACATATTTAGTATATTTTGAATGGTCCATTCTTTTTAAGTAGGTCGTAATGATCCCAACAATGAGCAGGGCTTCAAGAACCTCTCGAAACGTAATTAATAATGCTTGAATTTGCATAGCTTTTCTCCTTCCCCACTAGGAGTATCTCATAAGACGAATTTCAAAACACATAAATGATGCTCATATATTACTTTCTTTTTTTCTTCATAGAATATATAACGATTGCTATTATCACACCAATGATTAAAAGAATTGGAATCCAGTTTGTAAAGTTAGATAAATCTGTCCATTCTTTTTTTCCAGTGTCCGTCAAAGTAGATTCAATATCTTCCTCGTTAAAATGTCCAACTTCAATATTTGACACATTAAGCTGCTCTTGAATTGTCGAAAGAATGATTTCTTTACTTTCTATAAAACTATTAATATCTTCTTCTTTCTCACCTACACCAAATAATCCAGGGTTTCCAAGGGCAGATAATGCAAGATCAAACTCATTTCTTAACGATTGATCCAATTCTTGATCTTTACTCTCGATAAGTGGTGATATTGCTTCATATGTAGCAAATCCCTTTGCTAATAAACGTTTAGATGTATCAAAATCCTCAAAGTTTAGTTCAATACTTTCAAGTCTACGTGCTATATTCAAAACGAGGATTTTTTCTAAGTCCTTAATGACTGCATCTTTATTTTCATCCTCTATATGTTTTATAATTGTTTCTGTTGGCTCTGAGCCCATATGGAGGTCAACATCTTCTTTGACTGTCTCGTAAATGGCTTTAGCCTCAGAAAAATTAGGTGGTTCTTCATTTAATTTTATAAGCATATCCTTATATGCTTCAGCAATCGGCTCCTTATTTGGATCACCATATGAATATGCAAAAACTTGAGTCGTTAATAGCGAATTGAAAATGAATATCAATGTCACCCAAAAAAATAATACCTTTTTCATATAATATTTCCTCCCACACAATTAATGATAATGATTATCATCATTAATGTCAATACTATAAATTAAGAAAAGCATAAGTGTCATCCTATAAGGTTCGTTTAGCTGTTCAATGTTATTTAATCGCAAAGTTGTTGTTTGAAGCCTGTCATATAGAAGAACTTCATTAATATGTGATGAATACTAAGTGATCTCAAATCACCCGAAGCGGCTTTTAGACGCTTGAAGGTGCGGCTATATGCACAAACACCTCCTACATCTCAAAAAAAGCATTTTAGTTATTTATCAGTTATTCTGTAGATCCCTAACGAGTTAGAATAGTAGTTTTTCGCATGTATCTTCGATAAATTGATGAATCAAAATCCTATTTTGCTGACAGAATTTCGTAAGATTAGCTACTTTTTTTAGCTGCTTCTAAAGGTAATATGTGATAATTGTAATCTATTTCTACTTGTTCGACTGGCCTTGTTATTTCTTTTATTATTGCAGGTATCACACTTGTCATATAAGAATTAAATTTGATAAATGATTTACCTTTTGTCCTCACATGATACTTAATGGGAACTTCCTTCACACGAAAACCTTTTCTTACTAAATTCAGCGTGATAACTTGGGCATAATTGTAATCATGAATAATCTCAGCATTTTTCATCGCTTGTAGTGAGAATGCTCTCATACCCGATTGTCCATCATGTATCCACTTTCTTAGCAGGATGGATTGCATAAATGTAAAGCAATAATTTCCTAACCTGCGATGAAGCTTCATTCCTTGAATTGTCCCAAGAAAGCGCGAACCCATTACATAATCATATTCACCTGATAAAATTGGCTGTAAAAGATCAGGAATTTGTGCTGCTGGATATTCATTATCAGCATCTATCATTACACCGATATCCGCACCTAGCCTAACACTTTCCTCTAATCCCTTTCTAACGGCTGCTCCTAAACCTTGATTTGATGAAAATTGATAAAAATAATCCGCACCTGCCTCTTGTGCTACTTTCACTGTTTGATCTGTCGAACCATCATCAATAACGAGTACTTTTACTTCTATCCTGTCATGAAAGTACCTAGGAATTGATTTAATAACCTCAGCAATTGACTTTTCTTCATTGTGGGCTGGTAAAAATACGATTACTGTTTGCTTCATCATTTGTGAACGCCCTTTCTTATCGCATCTACTAAAACTGGTCCACGGCTATGACTCGGGTATGGAGCGCCTAATAAGTAAGCGATTGTCGGCGCAACCGAAACGAGACTTTGCTTTTCGTCAATTCGTTTACCTTTTTCGATATTTGCACCATACATGAAAAATGGAACATACCGTTCTCCCTCATCTAAATGTCCATGACCACCTATCCCATCGGCTTGTCCATGGTCAGCACAAACGATAATTGTTGTGTTTGTCATCTTTCCTTGTTCTTCTAGCCAATCAACATATTCCTTTAGCAAAGTATCTGCTTCTTCAATTTTTTGAATATATTCATCATATAGAACACCACGGCTATGACCTGTTTGGTCTGTACTAATTAACTGGGCAACTAGCAAATCCGGATCTTGTTCGCTCATAATTAGCTTTGCTCTATCAATGATGTTTCTGTCTGCAACATCATTATGCATAACTGCTGTAACGGTTTCCACATCATCACCCATTGAATCAACTAAATGGGCAATGCCTAGCAGTCTTCCTTTTTTACCTACTTTTCGTAATGAGTCAAAGATACTCTCTACTTTAATTCCTAATTTCCACACCATATTTGATTTAATACCGTGTTCAAAAGGATATGTTCCAGTAAACATTGAAGTAAAGCATACAACTGTTCTAGCTGGATATAACGTTTCCATTTGAGAATAGTCTGTACCATTTTTTCTTAAATAATCTAAGAAGGGTGTATCCGCCTCTTCAAATCGCTCTTTTCTCATACCATCAACGACTAAAACAACTACTTTATCACTCATCGCTTCCTCTTGTTCTGGAGCGTTATTTGTTTTTTCACTTATTACTTTTGGCTTCCAATCAAACAAATTTCGATGTAATATCCATGTGAATAATAATAAAAAGACATAAAATACTAATAGAGATGTGTATGATAAATCAATACCCAAGTGCATTTGTTCAAATGTTAAATTCCACAATGATAGTAGTAATAAGAACTTTGGTAATTGCTCCTGTGCATTACCACTCGTGGAGTCACTATTCTTTAGTACGAGCTTCCAAAAACGTGTAAAGTTCCACCACGTTGTTCCAATGCGCAAATGATAATACAATGTACCCCAAAAAAAGACAGTAAAAAAGAAATATAACCCTAAAGCAAATAGTAGTAATGGGACATTAACACTGTTCCAAATAATTAAATAAATAACAAATGGAATCCATAAATAATTGCGTAAAAACAATGGAAAATCATAAATGAAATATAGTATAAAAACAGGGAGTATTAAGATAAAGCTTAATAGAAATGCTGAAAACGATTGTGACTCAAAAAGAGTCGTAAGATTAAATAGAAGCATCGTACCTATTACAAAAATAGGTGTGAATGGCTTCCCTTCATTCAAAAGATTCCAGCACCGAGCTGCAAACTTCTCAAATTTTGACGCCTTTTTCATGAAGAATAGCCTCCTTTTCTTTTTATCCATGTGATGATAGAACTAACAGAAATTGGTGTGAAAATGATAGTTATTATACCTACAATATACGAAAAAATAAATTTAAAAGCATGACTAATAATTGCAATCTCATATGCCTCTTTCATTGTGATGTTTTTTATACTAGTAATGGCAAATGTCATAACCGTTTCATAGGTAGCAAGCCCACCAGGAGTCACCTGAAACACTTGGCCACCGACAGTTAAACTATTTACCCACACAGAATGCAAAAAGGCGAAATTTCCTTGATAAAGGAGAGCGACACCGTATACGACAATGCCTTCACATATCCAGCTTAATAAAACTGTCGAAATGATTAATAACCCCTTCCAACCTTTTAACGCATTTTTCAACAAAGCAATATGCCTTCTCACAAGATTGGCAAACTTCCTTATAAAAACAACGGCAATAATAGTAACCATGAAAAAAACAGCACCATAGAAAAAAATAGATTGCTGCAATGGGAAGCTTTTTAATATAATTATAAAGCCAAATCCTGATATTGACATTAAGATGGCCATATCGATGATGCGTAATACTACGACTGAATGTAATACCTCATCTAGACGGATTAATTTCTCCTTCTTTGCCATCACTCCGATTCTAACAACGTCTCCAACTTTGAAAGGTACTACATGATTAACAAAAAGGCTTAAGAAGATGCCTTGCATACAAGTGATTAACGTAACCTTATCATTTACATACCATTTCCAGGCTAACGACCGCAAGATAAATGACAGTCCATAAACTACAAACATGACAGCTAATAATAGTGGTGTATTTATAAGTTTTTTTATTGATAATAGCAAGTCAGAACTATTAAACAGTATGGATGATAAGATTATAAAGATAACTACAGAACAAATCCCAATTGCTTTTACCAACAGTGAAAGATTACTTCTTTTCATACTCTCTTCCCATTCATCTTTACTCTGTACTTTAAGATATTACCATAAGTGTAACACTTAAAATATATTTTTTACAAAGGCTGTTTGGATACACTGTAGTTCATGACATTTATCCAATGACCTACCTTACCTAACCTTTTTTCTCAAGTTTAAATTGCATTGAAGTTTACAAAAGGCTGTTTTCCCATTGATTGTAGCTATTCGTTTTGAGATACAATTCCGTAAACACCTAGCGTATGTGGGCTTTTTCAACTTCTGTTATTATTTTACCTCTCTTCAATCTCATCCTACTGTCCAAATTATAACAATAGCAACATATTTTACGAACAGAGCCCTACGAAAGCTCCCTTTCGAAATGTTATTTTTTTTTCAAACAAAGAGCCGCAAAAAGCGGCTTCTGTGTTATTCATTAATTAATTTGTCAAGTGTAACAACGATTGATTCACTAATAGGTGCTGCTTCATCACCCTTATTCTCGCTAACTGCATCATACCATTTTTCTGCTTGTTCTATGAGTGCTATTCTGTCATCTCCAAGCTCTAGCTCGATAGCTTTAACAAACATATTTCCTTCTAATGCTTCGATTGTCGCTTCATTCACGTTACCTTCATCTAAAGCAATTACTACTTTCTCGTGATATACTTTTGCTTTTCCTACAAATGCTTTTGTAAATAAGTCATGTACTTGCTCTGCTTTAATATCAACAGGATTTGTCATATTTAAAGAGAATAATTCATCTAGTTGTTGAGCGGCCGCTTCATCGCCACCTGATAAAGACCCTTTAATTGCTTGGAAGAAGCCCCATGCTTCAGCTTGCATGATCGTTAGGTCTAATTCATCAGCATTTCCTTCTGCTACTGCTGCTTCAATTTTTTCTGCGTAAGATTGAGCTGCTAAATAGTAGCTACGGTAAATTGATTTATCAGTTAATTGAACAAGTACTGAAAAGTCTTCAATATTTCCTTCATTTAATGCTATCTCTTGAGCTGCAAGCCCTGCTTGAATGCTCTGTTCCATACTAGAAGTATCTGTTAATTCATAATAACTATCACGTTTCACAGCTGTTGGTATAATCACTTCTTGTGCTAAAAGCTTTAATTCTGCAAAAGCTAATTCAGCATCCGCTTGCTTTTCCTCTTCTAAAAATGCAATCACATCTTTATGTAAACTCTTTTGCTTTTGATAGAAGTAGGATTGTGTTAATTTATCAATTATTTGTTTGGCAATATTTGCATCTAGTTCACCTGCTGCTGCTGCATCCTTTGCCGTTACAATCGCTTGATCGAAATCACCATTTGTTTCAGTGATCGCATCTTGAAGGTCTGCCTCGTATAAGCTACCTACCTTATCCCAATCTACTGGATTTCCTTCTTTTGCATTACCAAGCTCTTCAATCATTAATTTATATGCTTCAATTTGCTTTGATGTAATCGAATCTTCTACAGATACCTCAGCAGTTTCATCAGAAGTTTGTTGTTCCTCAACTTGTTCAACAGATGCTTCTTCTTTTTTATCAGTAGATGTTTCCTCTGTATCAGAACTACATCCTGCTAGCATACCGCCAGCAAACAATATACTTGAAAATAAAGTAATAACTTTTTTCTTATTCACTAAAAACCTCTCCCTGAATGTGTTGTGTTTTATTGATAATGATTTTCATTACAGGTTGAATTATACAGAGAATGATTTTCAATGTCAATGGTATTTCATAAAAAGGTTGATTGCTAGTTTATAGATTACTAGTCAATTCAACCAATTGTTGTAATAATTCTCATCCTTCTTTACGATGCATAAGTCAAGTTTGTTATGTAAGCTTAAATTAATCAAGGTTGCTTTCGCATTAATTGTTGCTTTTCGTTCTTACATAGAAGCGCACGCATATAGCTAACGTACGAAGCATCTGACCTATTCTCATCATAGCAACTAATTTAAGAAAAAAGAGCCTTATTCAAAGGGGGAATATAAATGAAAGTTTTAGATTTAGTGAATACACCTGTTTCAGCTTCAAAATTAGAAGTCATCTTTAATAGTGCTTCCAAAAATACGGCACTTTTCGAATGTGTGCTGCTACCTCAAGAGGAGATCAAACCACATATACACTCCTTTGGAGAAGACTGTGCAGTCGTTCTTTCAGGAGAATTGACTTATTACGTATCTAATAATCAAATGATAACCGCTACAGCAGGAGATCTTGTTTTAGGATGGCAAAATGTTATTCATGGCTACAAAAACAATACAAATAACCCACTTCATCTGCTTATTTTTGCATCGCCGCGGGAATTTTTTATTTCACCAACAGCAATCGAGTATAAATACGTAGCGGATGATGAGCCAATTGTTATTCATTTACCAATTGAACAGCGTATCATTCGTTCTACCCAGCAAAGAGTCATAGAATCACAATATTCATCATTCTCCACTCTTCAAATAGAAGGTGTGCACCAAAGGGAGTATAACAATGAAATGCAAGCTTTTGTAGATTATAAAAATAAACGAGTTTATATATATGAAGATGAGCCTGTTGAATTACCAGTAAAACAAGCCACATATTTCATTAAATATGAATACTCTTACAAATAGAAATAGCTGTATTATGACAAACCAGAGCAGACAACTTAACGAAATAATCATCATTCATTAGTAATAATGAAAATATCCTTGGAAAATAAAAAAAGGAGATAAGACACTAATACACTTTGTCGTTATCTCCTTGCTTATTTACAATGTAATTTATCGCTTAAACGTGCTTTGACAATAAATCAGCTAATGCTTCTTTAGGTTGGAAACCAACCACTTTATCAACTACTTCACCATTTTTGAAAACTAATAATGTTGGGATGCTCATTACACCAAATTTTGCTGCAGTTTCTTGGTTATCATCAACGTCAAGCTTAACAATTTTTACTTTATCTCCCATTTCTTGATCTAACTCTTCAAGTACTGGAGCAATCATCTTACAAGGTCCGCACCATGGTGCCCAAAAGTCTGCTAGTACTACTCCATCACTAGTTTCAGTTGTAAAATTTTGATCAGTAACATGTGAAATTGCCATGTTTATCTTCCTCCTAATTATCTACTTCTTTTAATACATCAAAGTATATCACTGTATGGTTTTGGATGCTAATTTTTTGCTTCAGTTGTATTTTTGCCTTCAAGATTATATTTTACTTCAGTAAATTTCGAATTAACTAATCTTCTTCATTAAGGGTATTTTCTGTCGTCTAGCATTGTAAAAAGGACTTCACCCTTGTTACTTATTTAGTAAACACAGGGAAAGTCCTTTTAGCACATGTCAAAAGATTATTTTATTGACTACACCATTTGGTGTTTAAATTTATGAAAGAACTTTTAATTTCTTAAATTCTTCTGTTAGTAACGGAACAACATCAAATAAATCACCGACAATTCCATAGTCTGCTACATTAAAGATATTTGCCTCTGCATCCTTATTAATTGCAACGATAACTTTCGAATTAGACATACCTGCTAAATGTTGAATAGCGCCTGAAATTCCACATGCTATATATAAATCAGGTGTGACAACTTTTCCTGTCTGACCAATTTGTAACGAATAGTCACAGTATTCAGCATCACAAGCCCCACGTGAAGCACCAACTGCCCCGCCAAGTACATCTGCTAGCTCTTTTAATGGCTCAAACCCCTCTTCACTTTTTACACCTCTTCCACCAGCTACAACTACTTTAGCTTCTGACAAATCTACTCCTTCGGAAGCCTTTCTAACGACTTCTTTAATAATTGTTCTGAGGTCCTTAATATCAACTGATAATGAAGAGACTTCACCAGTTTTAGCTTCATCCTTTTCTAGTGGAGCAATGTTATTTGGACGTACTGTAACAAAGATTTTGTCATCAGTTACAATCTTCTTTTCAAATGCTTTACCAGAATAGATAGGACGTGTAAATACAATATTTCCTCCTACACTTTCCACAGTAGTTGCATCAGATATTAACCCACTGTCAAGTTTACTCGCAATTTTAGGTGCTAAATCTTTACCTAGAGCGGTATGTCCTATCACGATTCCGTCTGGTTGCTCAGCATCAATTGCAGCAAGAAGTGCCTGAGAAAAACCATCTGTAGTATATGCATTTAATTTTTCATCTTCTACTATAACAACACGGTCTGAACCGAAATAGATCATTTCATTAGCTACACTTGATACAGCATCTCCAATTAGTACTGCAACTACTTCGCCGCCTTCTGCAACTGTTTTTGCAGCTGCAACCGCTTCGAACGACACATTACGTAATGTGTTATCACGAACTTCCCCTAGTACTAAAACTTTTCTAGCCATTTTTATTCCTCCCGAATACACTATTTTTAAGATTAGCACAAGCGGTTTGATCTCCCCCGACGAGTGCCTTCATGTAGAAATGATTAAGTGACCACTTGGTAATGCATACTGGAGCATGGCACATGTTACCCCTACTCCACCCAAAGTCAGCCCTTGCCATTTTGAATAATTTCCATACAATCCTCATTTATCTAGGCTGTTTGCGCATAGATTGTTGTTATTCGTATTGATAGTTAAACACAAACACAACTAAATTTCGTGGCATCTTTTCTTCTATTAATAGATTATTATTGAGTAAAATGACACCTTTAACTTCTAGCTTAGGAACTATAGAAACAAAGTTTACGAAAAGAGCCTTTACTTAATAATGAATTTATAAAACCTTCGCTTCAGAATGTAGTAACGATACGAGTTCTTTTACTTGATCAGGAATGTCGCCTGCTAATATTTTTCCTGCTTCTTTTTTAGGCGGTAAATATATTTCAATTGTCTTCGTTTTTGGAGCTACATCGTCTTCATCTAAATCTAAATCATCTAATTCAAGCTCTTCTAACGGCTTTTTCTTAGCTTTCATAATACCTGGAAGTGATGGATAACGTGGCTCATTTAAACCTTGTTGAGCTGTGATAAGTAATGGTAATGTCGTTTCAATAATCTCTGAATCTCCTTCTACATCACGAACAACTGTAGCTTTATTACCATCAATGTCTAGTTTTGT
Organism: Cytobacillus sp. IB215665; assembly: GCF_033963835.1. Classification (NCBI taxonomy): domain Bacteria; kingdom Bacillati; phylum Bacillota; class Bacilli; order Caryophanales; family Bacillaceae; genus Cytobacillus; species Cytobacillus sp. IB215665. The sequence goes on along the minus strand of NZ_JAXBME010000002.1, from coordinate 68,964 downwards.
TATTGTAGTAACATATGGCATCCCAAGTATTTCTGCAACGCGTGGACCAACTTGACCAGAGCCACTGTCAATTGCTACATTCCCTGCTAAAATTAAGTCAACTTCCTGTTCCTTTAAATACTCTGCAATTATTTTAGCAGTTGAATATTGATCGCTCTCTTCTAAATCTTCTTCTGTATTAATCAATACAGCCTTATCGCATCCCATTGCTAACGCTGTTCGAAGTTCCTTTTCAGATTCTTCTCCCCCAACAGTTACGACAGTTATTTCTCCACCATGCTCATCTCGAATTTGAATTGCTTCCTCAACAGCATATTCATCGTAAGGGTTAATAATGAATTCAGCCCCATCTTCATTTATTTCACCATTTGAAATAACAATTTTCTCCTCAGTATCAAATGTTCTTTTTAATAATACATAGATGTTCATTCTATTCCCTCCAATTTACTCTTCAAAATATTTTAACATCTCAAACTATTGTTACTTTCCTTTAAAAGTTGGTGCCCTTTTTTCTAGAAATGCACTAATACCTTCGCTAGCATCTTCTGTTGCAAAAACTTTCCCAAAAAGCTCTGCTTCCCGCTTAACTCCAGAATAGTATTGATCAGCTTTTGTGTATTTTAATAATTCAATTACAGCTGAAACAGATATTGGACTTTTTCCAGCTATTTTTAAAGCTAGTTTACTAGCTTCTTCTAACATAACTTCTTCAGGAAACGCGTGGTTAGCTAAGCCTAATTTTACAGCTTCCAAACCAGAAATTGGCTCGCTCGTTAGCATCAATTCAGCTGCCTTAGCAGTACCTACATACCGTGGTAAACGCTGTGTACCTGCAAAGCCTGGTATTAAACCTAATTGAAGTTCTGGTAAGCCAAGCTTTGCGTTGTCAGTTACAATGCGTATATGACAGCTCATTGCAAGCTCTAAACCTCCTCCAAGCGCAGCTCCATGAATTGCTGCAATAACAGGTTTTGAAAATAACTCAATTCTTTCAAATAATTGTTGACCAGTTTCTGATAGGACCGAGAACTCTTCACTGCTCTCTACAGTCGTAAATTCCTTTATATCAGCTCCTGCGGAAAAGAAGCGCCCCTCACCTTGTAATAAAATGACCCTCACATCATCATCTTTTTCAAAGTCATCTAATCTTTTTGAAAGCTCTTTCAAAACTAAAGATGACACAGCATTCGCTGGAGGATGATCCAAAGAAACTGTTGCGACATAGTTTGCTATATGACATTTTGTATATTCCATACTTTCACCCCTTCTTTCTGAAAGGCTCTTTTCACAACTTTTATTGTTAATATTTTAATACTACAACATCAAAGCGAGGTTTTATGCAATTGGTGAAATTTTCATTTCAAGGAAATGATCATAAAACCATAGAAGTACACTTATGTGTGAAGACAAGCCATTTGCAGTGTCAAAACTGGCATAGAACGTCCAGTTTTGACCATTTGTTTAATTAACTAATCTCAGTTGACCCACATCCGCTAACTACTAAATGGTGCAGAGGATATGCTAATGTCACTAGATCATACTTTTGATCATTCATTACCCACGATGTTACTGTTTCATCAATCGTTCCAAATATCATCTGTCTTGCTAGGCGTATGTCTAAATTTTTGCGAAATTCACCTCTATCGATTCCTGCAAGTATTATATGGTCCAATACTTTTAAATAGCCTTTTAACACATCGTTTATTTTTACACGTATCTCTTTATTAGATTGACGTAATTCCAACTGAGTAACGATCGCTAAATGATGATCATCTGATAATAATTTGAAGTGTTTTTCAATCAACAGTAATAACTTCTCTTTAGCTGATTCCATTCCTGCAATTTCTTCACTAATTTTTTCTATAAAACTCCCCATTTTCTCTTGAAATAAAGATATCAATATATCTTCTTTGTTTTTAAAATATAAATATATAGTTCCATCTGCAACCCCAGCTTGTTTTGCAATTTTTGAAACTTGAGCTTGATGATAGCCATTCTCTGCAATTACGATTACAGCTGCATCAATGATTTTCTTGTATTTCGGTTTGTTACGCTTCACTATAACTCGTCCCTTCAAAAGGATGTTCAAAAAGAATGGTAAAAATGATGCTTTTGGACGTTACAGCAGTCCATGCCAATACAGCAAGTTTCACGCCCTGCTCTTCTAACCTTCTTATCCTCCTTTTGAACACTCACCTCATTAAATGAATGAATCATCATTCATATTTTAATAATAAAACAGGACTGTTTTTCTTGTCAAGTATATAGTGACTAAATAGACCCTTTCACCGTATGCTCATGTGAAAGGGTACTAAATATTATTGTATATTACAGAATAGCTATCCTTTTTCTTACCCCGTAAAGAAAAGCATATATATGATGCCTATTAATACAAAGATTCCACATAATACAAGTAGAACTTTTGCTAAAGTTTCCATTCTAACTAATCTCTCCTAACCTATCCCTGCTCCAATCACATAGGATAATCCTACTGAAATAATCATTGAAATAAAACCGACAGCCCTATTATCGCTCTCAATTTCTTCATCAATTTTAAACATTGGTGTTAAAAACTCGTAAATAAAGTAGCCACTGAGGAGTAATATAAAACCAAAAAGTCCCCAGCCCATCATCGTTAATAAAGAATCATGATGACCGATGGAAAATCGAAAAATATTTGCTAAACCGAAAATCTTACCTCCGGTAGCCATGGCAACAGCAATGTTTCCTTTCTTTATTTGTTCCCAATTTTTATACTTTGTTACAATCTCAAAAATCGCTAAAAATATAATAATTGAAAGCACAACAACACTGTAATATGCTGCTGTTTGCACAAGTTCATTTTCCCAAAATGAGCTCATTTTCGCTCCCCCTATTTCAATTCTACAATAGAAATTCCTGAACCACCTTCACTCGCCTCACCATAACGAACTTTTTTAACAGCTCTGTGATTTTTTAAAAGGTCCTGAACTCCTTTTCTTAGAGCGCCAGTTCCTTTTCCATGTATGATAGAAACTCGTGGGTATCCAGCAAGTATTGCATCGTCAAGATACTTCTCTACACGAAGTATCGCATTTTCAAATCTTTCACCTCGTAAATCTAATTCAAGGCTGACATGGTACTCTTTTCCTTTGATTGCTACAAGAGGCTTCGTTTCTATCGGTTTTGGACGACTAGCATATTGAAGATCTGATTCTTTCACTTTCATTTTCATAATTCCTAGTTGCACTAGCCACTCTTTCGATGAAGCCTTTTCTAGTAAATGCCCTTTTTGATCAAGGCTAATTACTTTCACTTCGTCACCAGGTTGGAGGCTTTGTTCATTCTTTTTGCGAATGATATTATTCTTACTTTTATTAAGCTTTGGAGCGGCAGCTTCAAGTCGTTTCTTTGCATCAATAAGCTCGTGCTCTTTCACCTGTGCATATTGTTCCTTTTGAATTTTACGTAAATTCCCAATAATCGATTCTGCTTCTTGTTTTGCAATATTAACAGTTTCGCGAGCTTTTTGTTCTGCTTGTTCGAATATCACATCTTTTTGACTAGCAAGCTCAGTCATTTGATCTTCAAGCTTCTTATGAAGATCCTTTGCTTCTTTCCTAAGTCGCTCAGCTTCCTCTAGCTTCTCTTCCGCATGCTTTTTACTATCTTCCAAGGAAGCAATCATATTCTCCACAGTATTACTTTCAGTACTAATTTGCTTTTTAGCTCGATATATGACCTGTTCGTCTAAGCCTAAACGTCTTGATATGTCAAAAGCATTACTTCTCCCAGGAACTCCAATAAGCAAACGATATGTAGGACTCAACGTCTCTACATCAAATTCCACACTAGCATTAATTACTCCATCTCTATTATATCCATATGCTTTAAGCTCTGGATAGTGTGTCGTAGCTACCACCCTTGCTCCTTTTTGGTAGACTTCGTCCAATATAGAAATAGCTAATGCCGCACCTTCCTGTGGATCTGTTCCCGCTCCTAACTCATCAAACAGCACAAGACTTTCACTATTAAACTGCTGTAAAATGTCTACAATATTTACCATATGTGATGAAAAAGTACTTAAACTTTGTTCTATAGATTGTTCATCACCTATATCTGCATAAATCGAGGAGAAAACAGACATTTCAGAACCATCTTCAGCAGGGATTTGCAGCCCAGACTGTGCCATTAACGTACATAAACCAATCGTTTTTAGCGCAACTGTTTTCCCCCCAGTATTTGGTCCAGTTATTAAGATAGTAGAATAATCTTTTCCTAGCTCTATATCGTTAGGTACCACTTCATCAGGATCAATTAATGGATGCTTTGCTTTAACCAATCTAATATAACGATCATTGTTCATCACTGGCTTTGATGCTTTGATACTGCGAGCATATTTGGCCTTTGTAAACATAAAGTCAATTTCAGCTAGTATGTCAATATTATGTAGTAACCCATCAGCTTCTTCTGCTACATTTACCGTTAATTCATGTAGTATTTTCTCAATTTCTTGCTTCTCTTTTATTTTTGCCTCATGTAAAAGGTTATTTAGTTCAACGACAACTTGCGGCTCAATAAACAATGTTGCACCAGATGAAGATTGATCATGAACGATACCACCGTAAGAACTCCGATATTCTTGTTTTACTGGGATAACAAAGCGATCATTTCTAATTGTAATAATAACATCTGATAGCTTTTTTTGGGCTGAGCTCGACCTAATAATACTTTCTAATTTTTCACGAATGCGGGCTTCACTCGTTCTTAATTGCTGTCTTATTGTTCGCAGCTTAGAACTAGCATGATCATAAATCTCTCCATAATCATTTATACATTGCTTAATTGAGTCTTCCAATTCTTTAAATGGAATTAGTTCAGAACTTAACTCGTGAAAATATGGGATGTCATGATCATCTTCAATCATATCACTCGTAAATTTTTGAATTTGCCTTCCCGCATATATTGTATTTGCAATATCCAATAGCTCTTCAGGATGTAACGTACTGTTGATCTTTGCTCTTTTCACGTTTGATCGAATATCAAAAATCCCCCCTAAAGGAACATTGCCTTTTAATCGAAGTATTTTGACAGCCTCATCTGTTTGCTCTTGTAATTTAACTACTTCTTCAAATATTGTAGCTGGCATTAACGTATCTACCTTTGCTTTCCCTAATGAAGAAGCAACATGAGTAACCAATATATCTTTTATTTTGTTAAATTCTAATGTTTTTAAAACTCGTTCTAGCATGATGTTTTCCTCCTTATGCTTGGAGAGGTCAAATATATGTTAGTATTATTTCTCATGTCGATGTAAAAAAGCCCGAACACTTTCTACGTCCCATGTATTAATCACATTTGCGCTTTTTACCCAACCCTTCATTGCAGTTGATACACCGATCGACATATCCTCAAGCATTTCAATATTATGAGCATCCGTATTTATGACAATCTTCAATCCTGCCTGTTGCGCTTTTCGAAGGTGATCTGATGAAAGGTCTAAACGGTTTGGGTTTGCATTTAACTCTAACGCGGTATTAGTCTCCTTTGCGAGTTCAATTAGCATATCAACATCTACATCATACCCCATACGCCTCCCAATCAACCTGCCTGTAGGGTGAGCAATTATATCAACATGATGATTACGTAATGCTGTTGTTAACCTCTCCATTATGATCTCTTTTGGTTGAGAGAAACTAGAGTGAATGGATGCAATAACAATATCCATATCCTTCATGACCGAATCATCATAATCTAATGTACCATCTGGTAATATGTCCATTTCTACACCAGCGAATATGACAAAATCATCATATTTTTTATTTAACCTTCTAATTTCCTCTCTTTGAGCCTTTAAGCGTTCAACTGTTAAGCCATTAGCTACTCGTAAGAACTGTGAATGATCCGTAATGGCCATATACTTATATCCCTTATCCCTACACACTTCAGCCATCTCTTCTATTGAATACGCACCATCGCTCCATGTCGAATGCATATGTAGATCACCTTGAATATCTTCTAAGGAAATTAAGTCTTTTGAATGAAAGGATGTAGTTACTTCACTACCATCTTCACGAAGTTCAGGTGGAATATAATTCAAGTCAAAATAAGAATAAAAATCTTCTTCTGAAGAAAAAGTCGTCGTTTCTCCTGTATTTATATTCTCGACACCATACTCACTTATTTTTTCACCTCGTTCTTTTGCTAATTGACGCATACGAACATTGTGGTCTTTAGAACCAGTGAAATGGTGTAGTGTCGTAGCAAATTCAAGAGGTGAAACCAAGCGAAAATCGACAGAAACTTCATAATCATATTGTAATTGAACTGAAACCTTTGTGTCTCCATTTGAAATGATAGTTGTCATATGTTTAAGCTCTATAAGTTGTTTTCTAACTATATCACGGTCATTTGTAGCAATAATAAAGTCTAAATCTTTGATTGTTTCTTTCATTCTTCTTAAACTGCCAGCTCTTGAATATTGTATCACGCCATCCATAGATGCTAATGCCTGTTCAATTTCATTAGCTATCGGCAGCATAAATGCAATAGGCAACCTTTCGGGCCGAGAGCCCATATCTTCAATAGCAGCAAGGATTTTTTCCTCTGTTTTTTTCCCGAATCCGGCTAATGCTTGTACCTTATTTGCAATACAAGCCTCCTTTAATGAAGCAGCGTCAACAACTGCTAATTCTTTATAGAGCTTTGCAATTTTTTTGCCGCCTACCCCAGGTAATTTCAATAATGGAATAAGACCCGTTGGTACTTCTTTTTTCAATTCTGTTAATAAAGAGGACTCTCCACTTTCAATAAACTCCGAAATGACCGTAGATGTACCTTTACCTATTCCTGGTATATCAGTAAAGGTATTAATTGAAGAAAGGCTTCGATCATCGTTTTCTAACGCTGATGCTGCTTTACGAAATGCTGATATTTTAAAAGGATTTTCTCCTTTTAGTTCCATATATATTGCAATTGATTCAAGTAGCTTAATAATTTCTTTTTTATTCATCTCCAACGATACCACTCCTTTGATTCTGTCTTAATATAAGAAAAGTGTCATGGCTATTATTACTTTATCTTTTTAAAAGGCTCTTTTCATAAACTTTGTTGCTATAGCTCTTAACTAGAAGGTTTTTACTCAAAAGTCATTGTTTTATAGCAGAATAGATGCCACGAAATCTAGTCGTATTCTTGTATATTTTATGTATACAAAAAACATCATACTCGAAAACAGCCTTTTAGAAATAATGACGTAAATTGCTCCAGACTAGACAATAAGAGGGTGTATACAAAATTGAACATACCATAAGAGCGTATATCGTGAAAAGCCTTACTTTTCTATAAAAATAATACAGTTTTTTTCAAAAAATGTACAACTACGAAATAGAAATAGCTCTTGTCGTAAAATTTGTTTCTTATGACAAATTAAAGCGGCTATCAGTTGACATCATTTTCAAACTAGAAAAGGTGCCACGAACGTTAGATGTCTAAGAGTTTATAACTTAGTGCGAAAACAAAAAGAGGGTAATTCACACCAAAAACAACTGGTCGATGAACTATCCTCTAAAAACGGATTTCACTCCAAATTTATCCCGCAACATACTCAAACCAAAGATCTTTAATCATTGATGAAAAAATTGGGGTGTGTTTTATCATCATATTAGCCACAAATGAATCTTGTATAGGCATTTGAATAAAGTCTATTGGTAACAATGCTACAATATAAAGCACAACAAATAAGATGATGTAAACTTCTAAGAAACCTAGAATAGCTCCTGCCCATCCATTGATTTGTTTTAAGATTGGTAAATTAGCAACAAAGTCAAGCATCGATCCAATAATCTGCATAATGATCTTGACCATTATAAATATGATAACAAAAGCGATTGCTCTATAATATGCATCCTCTAGGTTCATATTTTCAAATAAAGAATTTAATGCACTCCCTTCACCAATTGTTGGATATGGAATCCAAAGAATTAATTTGGGTGCTAGTGTGTCATAATAGATTGATGCTAAAACAAATGCAACAATTAACCCAAAGAAGTGAATAATTTGAAGTACGAATCCTCTCTTTAAGCCTATTAAAAATCCTGCAATAAGAATAATTATTAAAATAAGATCAAGCATTTAAAATTCAATCCTTTTCTTTGTTTACTTGTTGTTCTAGTTTTTCACATTTTTCGGTCAGCTTTACGTAATCATGAACTACGTTAACAGCGGTTAACACCGCTAATTTATGAACGTCTAAATAAGGGTTTTTCCTACCTATTTCTCTCATTTTTTCATCTACTATTGAAGCTACTTTTAGCACATGACTAGTATTCTCTGATCCTACAATTGAATATTGCTGACCATATATATCAACAGTTGTTCTCGTTTTAGATTTCTCTGACAACTTGTTGTCCCCCATTTCATCAAAATCCTAATCTTTATCATACCATGAATAAAGTAGTTGTGGAAAGAATTCCATAATAGAAATGAATACAGAGTATAATGAAGGTATAATGGGGGTATAAAGATCATGGGGTACTATATTTATATAAATCTCTGAATTTGCCTCTTGAGTATTATGATTGATGATATTAGCTGTTTTTGATAACTTTCATCCTCATTGTATTTTCGTATTCTATGACATATACGAATACAATAACCGTAACACCTTTGTGCTTGAAGCACTATACCTATCATATATAATCTAGCTATTCAATTTTAGCATCAAAAGTAAAAATTTTAGGACAAGAGCATTACTTCATAAAATGAATCTGTGAAGGGGTTGTTTATAGTTGGCTAATTCTGTTATTACAGTTGATATAGCTACCATCAATAAAATGAAAAAACACTATGAAAATATTAGTGGTGGTGCTTTACCACCAGGAGCTATTTTTATAGCTAAAGGACCAACTTTTACTATAACTGCATATCGTTCAGGAAAAGTATTATTTCAAGGTAAAGAAGGAAGTCAGGAAGCACAGCTTTGGGAGTCACAACAAAACAGCCCTTCAACTTCCAATAACAATATTAACAAGAAGTCCACACAAGGAGCTACGAAAACAAAGTATTCTCCGCCAGATAATATTTCAACTCTTTCAATTATCGGCTCTGATGAAGTAGGGACTGGCGACTATTTCGGACCTATTGCTGTAGTCGCTACCTTCGTTGAAACAAAACACATTCCGTTATTGAAGGAATTAGGAGTTAAAGATTCAAAAGGCTTAACAGATGAAAAGATTTGTTCAATTGCAAAAAACATCATATCAATCATTCCATATAGTTTACTTATTTTACATAATGAAAAATATAATGACTTACAAGCTAGTGGTATGACCCAAGGAAAAATGAAAGCTATTCTACATAACCGAGCTATTCAACACGTATTAAAGAAAATTGATCCAGCAAAGCATGACGGGATATTAATTGATCAATTCGCTGAACCGCCGACTTATTATAAACATTTACAAAAAGAGAAAACAATCGTTAAAGACCATGTTTTTTTCAGTACGAAAGCTGAAGGTATCCATATGGCTGTGGCTGCTGCGTCAATAATTGCACGTTACGCATTTTTGAAAGAAATGACTAAATTGAGTAAAGAATGTGGGATGGAGCTACCTAAAGGAGCTGGCCCTCAAGTTGACAAAGCAGCTGCGAAACTAATTTCAAAGTTAGGTATTCAAAAGCTAAAACAATATACTAAATACCATTTCGCAAATACGGAGAAAGCGAAGAAATTAGTCTAAAGATAAACGGTGATAGGATAACCATTATATAATGCTATTGCACAAACACCATAGCTCCTTCTTCTCTTATGTATGTACAAAATTATGCACTAACTAGAAGAAGAGCATGCATATAAAAAAGTGTCTCGTATTGATCCGAGACACTTTGTCATATACATGACTTCCTTTGAAGTTCATTATGTTGTATGAACCATATGTCCAGTGAAGCATGATACTCTATTAATTGGAATACTTCCATTCGCACTCTGTTGGCTATCATAATCTATTGTAACGCATATTGTATCTAAGCTTTGCAATTGAATTAACGTATCTGTAGTACAACATCCTGGTCCCTCAATTGATTGACATGATATGTTAGTTGAGCTATTTAGTACTAAATTAATAGTAGTTTGGGCATCACCATCCGAAGTCTCAATTTGTATAGATGTACTAAAATGATAAACACCATCCGACGGTGCAGTAAATATAGAAGTACTAGTATCATAATTGTTTCCACCAAATTCAAAATCTTCAATTGGGAATGTTACTTTTAAAGCGGTTGAAGGATCTGGAATATCCTGACCATCAGTTTCTGCTCTAAAACTAAGCATTGGTACAGGGCCAGGTGGACCAGTAGCCCCTTGTGCTCCTTGAACACCGTCTAATCCAGGTGGACCAGTAGCCCCTTGTGCTCCTTGAACACCGTCTAATCCAGGTGGACCAGTAGCCCCTTGTGCTCCTTGAACACCGTCTAATCCAGGTGGACCAGTAGCCCCTTGTGCTCCTTGAACACCGTCTAATCCAGGTGGACCAGTAGCCCCTTGTGCTCCTTGTAGTCCTTGCGTTCCTTGTAGCCCTCTTAATCCAGGTGGACCTGCTGGTCCTTGTGGGCCGGATGGTGGTTTTGGGACCACTTTACACTTACAATTTTCACTTTCCATTCTCTCACCTCTCATCTCGCATTGTTGTAATTATATATATGAAAAATCCTTATATGTGTTTGGATTCATATACAGTTTTTTACAAAAAAAGGTGTCTCGATATAACTCGAGACACCTTTTGTTAATGTTTATTAACACGTTTAGTATGATAGTTCAAAACTAACCTCTTAATTTTGCATCGAACTGATTTTCGACAGCCTTTAAAACATTTTCATGGACAGCTGTTACCTCTTCATCAGTAAGCGTACGTTCTGGATCTAAATAGCGTAAAGAGAAGGCTACTGATTTTTTGCCTTGCTCCATATGCTCACCTTCGTATAAATCAAAGATCGAAACATTCTTTAACAGATCTCCACCCGCTTCTATAATTGTTTTCTTTAAATCACCAACTGCTACTTCACTATTGACAACGAGTGCTATATCTCTAGTAATTGAAGGGAAGCGCGGAATGAGATTATATTTAAGTTCCGAAACTTCAGCTTGAAGTAGCTTTTCTAATGACAATTCAAATACGTAAGTCTCTTGTAAATCAAGTTCATTTTGGGTGATTGGATGAAGTTGACCAATGATACCTAATACGTCTCCATCAAATAAGATTTGTGCAGTTCGTCCTGGATGAAGAAGATCTTGTTTTATTTGTTTGTATTGAATGCGCTCCTCCAAACCTAAGTGGCTAAATAAGCCATCTAAAACACCTTTTGCGACATAGAAATCTACTGCTTTCTTCTCACCTTGCCATAAGTGGGATGACCAAAGGCCAGTCAATGCTCCAGCAACATGTTCCTTTTCATTTGGCAGTGCATCTTTATCAGATGATACAAATACCGATGCTGTTTCATAAATTCCAATATCTTCAATTTGTCGAGCACTATTATGTTTTACTACATCAAGTAAATGAGGTATTAAACTTAAACGTAGCATGCTACGCTCTTCACTCATCGGCATGGCTAAACGCACTGGCTCTGCCTCTTCTAATGCAAACTGTTTCACTTTTTCCTCACTCGTTAATGAGTAATTCACTACTTGATATAAGCCTGCTCCTTCAAGATAACGACGTACTTTACGACGTTTCGCTTGATAAGGAGTCAATATACCTGGTCTAGCTTCACCGATAGGGAGAGTCGATTTGACATTATCATAACCGTATAATCTCCCTACTTCTTCAACTAAATCTTCTGGAATTGAAATATCGTTTCTTCTTGTTGGAACAGTGACAACAAAAACATCATTATCTACAGTATATGAGAACTGGAGATTATGAAAAATGCTAGCAACTTCTTCATTCGAAATTGACGTCCCGAGTAAACGATTGATTTGTTGAACAGACACCGACACGACAACAGGTTGTAGTTGTAGTGTATCACTGATGGCCTCACCACTAGCGATTTCTCCTCCAGCATATTCCATCATTAAATATGCTGCTCGATTTGCCGCTTCTTGCGTTCGTTTCGGATCTATACCTTTTTCAAAACGCGCACTTGAATCGCTCCTTAATCCATGGCTTTTAGAACTACTTCGTACGACACCACTGTTAAAGTAAGCAGCTTCCAATAAAATCGTTGTAGTATCTTCACGGACCTCAGAATCAGCTCCACCCATAACCCCAGCAAGCGCTACAGGCTCATTTCCATTTGTAATGACAAGGTCATCTTCTGTTAATGAGCGTTTTACATCATCTAGCGTAGTAAGCTCCTCTCCAGGTTTAGCACGACGCACAAGTACCTCTTTTGATCCAAAACGGTCATAATCAAACGCATGTAATGGTTGACCGTATTCAAGTAGGACATAATTCGTAATATCAACTACATTATTGATCGGTCTAATACCCGCTGCCATGAGGCGAGTTTGTAACCACAAAGGTGATGGACCTACTTTGACATTTTTTATTACCTTAGCAATATATAGTGGATTAGCGTCATGATCTTCAATATTCACTGAAACTAAATCTGAAGCCATGTCATTGCTTTCCTGTAGTTGAAAACGAGGAAGTTCAACCTCTTTCCCCAACATTGCACCTACTTCATACGCCACACCTAACATATTTAAACAATCAGATCGATTCGCTGTTAACTCCAACTCCAACACATGATCATCTAAGTTAAGCTGTTCGAGTGCGTCACTACCAACTTCAACATCGTTAGGAAAAACAAAGATACCTGTTGCATAATCTTTTTGAATGACCTTCGCTTCAATTCCTAGCTCTTGAAGTGAACAAATCATCCCATGGGATTCCTCGCCTCTTAACTTCGCTTTTTTAATTTTGAAGTTTCCAGGTAATACCGCACCTACTTTTGCAACGGCTACCTTTTGTCCTGCAGCGACATTTGCCGCACCACAAATAATTTGAACAGGTTCACTATCACCGATATCAACGCTACATACGCTTAGTTTATCAGCATTTGGATGCTGCTCCTTTGACAACACATGACCAACAACAACATTTTTTATGCCCTTATTTAAAGATTCTACTACTTCTACTTCAATACCAGTACGATTAAATTTTTCTGCAAGTTCTTCAGGAGTTACAGCCAATGCATCGACATATTGCTGTAACCATTTATATGAGACTAACATGTTTATCCCTCCTCATTAAGCTCGGTTAAATTGTTTTAAGAAACGAAGATCATTTGTATATAAGTGACGTATGTCATCAATTCCGTATTTCAACATCGCTATTCGATCTGGACCCATTCCAAAGGCAAAGCCTGAATATTTTTTCGAGTCAAAACCCGCCATTTCAAGCACGTTTGGATGCACCATCCCTGACCCTAGTACTTCAATCCAGCCTGTACCTTTACAAATGTTACAACCTTTACCACTACATTTCATACATGAAATATCAACTTCAACCGATGGTTCTGTAAACGGGAAAAAGCTAGGACGAAGACGAATTTCCCTTTCATCACCAAACATTTTCTTTGCGAATACTTCTAACGTACCTTTTAAATCGCTTAAGCTAATATTTTCATCAACTACAAGTCCTTCTATTTGCATAAATTGATGCGAGTGTGTTGCATCGTCGGTATCTCGTCGATACACTCTCCCTGGACAAATGATTTTCACAGGCCCTTTACCTTGATGTTTTTCCATCGTTCTTACTTGCACTGGTGAAGTATGTGTCCGAAGTAAAATATCGTTTAATATAAAGAAGGAATCCTGCATATCACGGGCAGGGTGTCCTTTAGGTAGATTTAATGCTTCAAAATTATAGTAATCTTGCTCAACCTCTGGCCCCTCTGCTATCGTATAACCCATACCAAGGAACAAATCTTCAATTTCTTCAATAACGACCGTTAAAGGATGTGGATTCCCAGCAGCAATCGGCCTACCTGGCAGCGTGACATCAATTGTTTCGGATGCTAATTGCTCTTCGACTGCTTGTTTTTCTAGTTTCGTTTTCTTTTCTTCTAATGCAGTTTGAATAGCTTCTCTTACCTCGTTCGCTAAAGCCCCCATTTTAGGTCTTTCCTCAGCAGATAGCTTACCCATACCTCTTAATACTTCTGTAATAGGGCCTTTCTTTCCTAAATATTGGACACGAATATCATTTAACTGCTTTAAATCTTCTACTAAGTTAACTTTTTCAATTGCTTCTTGTTGAAGCTCCTTTAATCGTTCTTGCATGTTTTATACCTCCTTTTAATTAACAAGCTTCATGCTTTTTAACAAACGCTGGATTATAGCGCGATCTCCCATGAAATAGCCATGATTTCGAGCATATAAATACAGCTACATATCTCAGAAAACCTATGACATTCAATAACAACTGTTAAGCAACTGTGAATTGTTGTCTTCAATCACTCCCCTACAAGTAATGGAGCTAGACAATTCTTAACAAACTTTGAAAGCATAATAAAACCCCGTCCCTAAAAGAAGGGACGAGGTATATCGCGGTACCACCCTTGTTAACAGCTACGAAGTCTTGAAAGCTGTTCACTTCATTTAGATAACGGAACTAGGCCCGGTACACCTTTACATTTTAGCCAACGCCAAAATGGTCTAAGTGCCAACTCAAGAGGTGAATTCACTTATTTCTACCATAAAAATGCTTTCAGTCATCGGCATTTTCTCCCTACATGGCGATCGATAAGCTACTCTTCTCTGTCAAAGTTTTTAATATTTATAGAGGTTGTTCAAAGTTCTGAAACAGAACACTCATTTACACTATTTTGATTTATACAAAATAACTATTGCTTTATTATATTTAAAAATAATTGCTTATGCAACCTTATTGTTGAAAATGATAAAGTACAATCCCCGTTGCAACGGCAACATTTAATGATTCACTTTTTCCATATATAGGTATATAAATGTTGGATGTCGTACTTTTTAGCAGTTCTTCATTTACCCCATTACCTTCGTTTCCAACTAATAAAGCAAATTTGGATCGGGGGGTAATCTCTCTATAATCGACACCATTTTGTAAAGATGTACCAAAGACCGATACATTCTTTTCTTTCAATAGTCTCATCCAATCGACAAGGCTTCCTTTTACAACTGGTACATGAAAGATCGCTCCTTGAGTTGCCCTAAGTACCTTTGGATTATATACATCAACAGTCCCATTTCCTATAATAATCGCATCAATGCCAACCGCTTCTGCAGTTCGGATGATCGTTCCAACATTTCCTGGATCCTGTACAGCATCAATAAGTAAATATTTATTTCTATTATCTAAACTAGTGTCCAATGTTAATTTGTTACAAACTGCAAATATACCTTGAGGTGCTTCAGTTTCACTTATAACTGCTATTACTTCATCATTGACGTATGTAACATCTATATTCGTTATATCCCACTTTGATGGTATTTCAGTTTTTTCATTTATAATTAGCTCATTCACCGTACCATTTGTATGTAGTGCTTCTTCCACCATATGAAAACCTTCAACGAGAAAAAGTCCTGTTCTTTCTCGTTCTTTTCTCGTATGAAGCTTTTTCCATTGCTTCACTTTTGGATTTTTAGAGGATTCAATTCGTCTCAACTAAGTAAACTCCTTTTATTTTGCTCAATATTTAAGGCTGTTTTTGCATTAATTATTGTTTTTCGTATTAAGAAATAAACACGTACACAACTAGTATTCATGGCATCTTTTCTTCCATACAACGATAACTAATATGTAAACTACTTTTTATGGAACTAATATGCGACCAATAGCAATAAAATTTACGAAAAGAGCCATATTTAAACTTTACCTATTATACATAATAACAGTGAATTACACAAAAACTATCGCTATATTACATTACACAATGAAGAGGATGATAAATATGAACTTAAACTTGCGTCAAGCAATCCTTACAAACGTATCTGGAAATTCACAACAAGAATTAGAAAATACAATTGTTGATGCTATTCAACGAGGAGAAGAAAAAATGTTACCAGGATTAGGCGTTTTATTTGAAGTAATTTGGGAGAATGCAACTGAAGAGGAAAAACATGAAATGTTGCAAACACTTGAAGATGGATTGAAACAATGATAAACAGCCAATGAAAGAAGTTTTGAACATATAGGGGAGAGGAAGGGTCTCCCCTATATGTTCTAAATCAATGTTAAAAATCAACTTGATTTTACTAATTGTTGTAAACAACTATGAATTTTATCCGCTTCACTTGCTCCAGATAATGCAGCACCTTGATAACCACCGCCAGGGCGTGTCCATGCCCCTACTAACGACAGGTTTTCAATAGGTGTTTGTCTACTTAACCGATTTAATCCAGATTGATCAACAGTTTGGGAAAATCCATATACCGCACCTGCAGGGTTTTTTGTATATCTTTGCATCGTTCTTGGCGTACCTAACTCTAATACTTCTATACTACTAGTGATACCGGGATAATTCTCTTCTAATTGTGTTAATAAATAATTTGTTACTTCTTCTTTCTTTTTCGCATATTTTTCCTTATCTTCAGGCCAATTTGCAATAAAGTCAATAAAGGCTAGCGCAATGATTGGTTTTCCATTAGGACTTAATTCAGGATCTAATTTGTAATAATTAGTTATACCGAAATTAGCTTGTGTATATTGCCCTTCCCGTAAGTAATTGTAATCTTTACTAGGGTCCTTTTCCTTCACAAATACAATATCCTCATCAACTAAATTATATTTTGCTGGATCATCTTTTAACCCAATATATAGTTGAGTTACTGAAGGACCGATTTCTAATTTCTCTAAATCTTGAACATAAGAGCTATCTTTGTACTCATTACCTAATAAATTGGCGAATGTCATTTGTGGACTCGCATTTGAAATAATCCATTTCCCTTCAAATATATCACCTTTTTTTGTTTTTAACCCCTTTGCTTTTTGCTCTTTTACAATAATTTCCGTTACTTCTTGACGTAAAAATACATCTCCACCATTTTCATGGATAACATCAACTAACGCATCTGCGATTGCTTGTGCACCACCTTTTACATAGTAAGTGCCGTCCAGATGATAGCCTATCCACGGTACAAAAAAGTAATGTGCAGAAAGAGTTTTAGGTGGCAGACCGTAATAAGGCCATAGCAACGTGAAAATTGCAATAAACTCCTCATCTTTTACATACTCATTCAATACTTCTTCAGTAGACATTTGTGACCATTTAATAAATAACTGTGCATGCATAAATATTGTTTGTTTCTTTTCATCCTTAGGTATAGTTGCATCAGTCAAAAACTTCATCTCTTTACTGAAAGAAATTAAGTCCTTAAATAAATTTGATATACCTTCTTTTTCATGTGGGAACATTTTATGCAAATAAGTTAAATATTCATCAGGGTCTTGTGGAATATCAATTTTCTTCCCGTCCCATACAACAGTATATGGATGTTCTTTTTTTATAGGAGTGATTCGATCCATCATTCCACATTTTGAAAAGGTGTCATAACAAATCTGACCTTCTTCCAAACTTGCAATACCGTGTAAAGATACATCAAATTCATAACGCCCTTTTCGTGGAAAATTAGTTGCATAACCACCTGGACGAACATGATGGTCAAAAACTGCTACCTTGTATCCAAGCTTTGATAACCTCGCTGCAGAACAAAGTCCACCAATTCCTGACCCAATAACTAATACATCATAACTAGACATTTTCCTTCCCCCTTTATCAAAAAGATATATATCTTATAGATATAATTTTATAAATAGCTACAAAAGATGTCAAGAGAGAAAATAAATGGTATATTTAATTTAGTTTGACATTTTAACAATCCACATATATCATTTAGATATATAACTTTTAGATGTATATATAATTGTATTTGAATTGAGGTAATTGTATGTCAAGAGAGAATAAGACGATGTACACACTTTTAGGCTTGTTAATGTATTCACCTTTAACTGGGTATGAAATAAAAAGGACCATTGAGAGTAGTATCAAGCATTTTTGGCAGGAAAGTTATGGACAAATCTACCCAACCCTTAAGAAGCTAGTAGATCAGGAACTTGCAGTTGTACATATTGAAAAAGTAGAAGGAAAGCCCGACCGAAAAGTTTATACGATTACTGAGCAAGGAAGGCAAGAGTTCATAAATTGGCTGGAAAAGCCGATTGAAAAAATTCCTATCCATAAAAACGAATTATTACTCAAGGTTTTTTATGGCCAATATCTAACTGTAGAACAAAATATTGAACAGATAATTCAATACCGACAAAAAATGGAAGATATATTACAAACTTTAAATACGACTGAGCAATTTTTAATATCTAGAAAAAAGGACGATCCTCACTTTGATTATTGGATGCTTACTTTATCACATGGACAATCAATCGTAAAAGCAACAATACAATGGTGCGAAGATAGTATGGACATATTATCCAATAAATAAACTTTAAAGCTTAGCAATAAAATGAAGCTGTTGTTAGTCATAGATGCACAGAAAAAAAGATGCCACGAACGCTAGGTGAATACGTGCTTATATCTTAAAACAACAATAAGCTTTATAAAAAATATGTAACAAAGCTTACATCTTTTTGTAAGCTTTGTTACTATTGATGCCTAAGTTGTACAATAAGATCAGCTATTTTTCAAATGATAAGCTACGATGAAAATATGAACAACAACTTACTATAGACAGCTGCGTAAAAAATAATTAATTAAAAGTTATTTTTTGGACATTACTTTCATCTAACTGTTTAATCACTTCTACAACTAGCTTAATAGTGTTTTCGTAATCATCTCGATGAAGCAATGCAGCATTTGTGTGAATATACCGAGTAGGGATTGTTATTGTGAGTGTAGGAACTCCTTTGCCAGTTAAATGAATTGCACCCGAATCAGTTGTGCCACCAGTAATTAGATCAAATTGATAAGGAATATTATGGGCTTCAGCAATATTTGTTACGAAATCTCGTAATCCCTTGTGGGCTATCATTGATGCATCATATAATATTACTTGAGGACCTTCTCCCATTTTTCCTACAGCTTCACTTTCATTAACGCCTGGCGTATCACCAGCGATTCCTACATCAACACTTATTGCGATATCAGGTTGAATCATGTGCGCAGACGTTTTAGCACCACGTAACCCTATTTCTTCTTGAGCTGTTCCAACCCCATAGAAGACGTTAGGATGATTCTCAATGTCCAATCTTTTCATTACTTCAACCGCTACGGCACACCCAACTCTGTTATCCCAGGCTTTAGCAAGAAGCATTTTTTCATTTTGCATCACTGTAAATTCTGTATGAGGAACAATTTGATCACCTGGACTAATCCCCCATCCAACTGCTTCTTCCTTGCTTGAAGCACCAACATCAATATACATATTTTTAATGTTGGCTGGCTTCTTTCGTGCTTGTACAGAAAGAAGGTGAGGAGGTTTTGAACCTATTACACCTGTTATGTCACCTAATTTAGTTACGATAGTCACTCGTTGTGCGAGCATTACCTGAGACCACCAACCACCTATTGTTTGGAAACGAATAAAACCATTTTTATCAATTTGTGTTACAATAAAGCCTACTTCATCTAAGTGGGCTGCTAACATTATCCTTGGTCCTTTTTCCATACCCGTTTTTCTCGCAACTAAGCTTCCTAAACCATCTATTTTCACTTCATCGGCAAATGGGGATATGTACTTCTCCATTACTTCACGTACTTCTCGCTCATTTCCAGAAATTCCTTTTGCATCTGTTAAATCTTTTAGCATCATTAACGTTTCATCTAATTGCTTCGTCATATATATCCTCCTATACTACAATTACGACATAAAACTATTCTGTACTATTTAATAAAAAAATTATAACAAATTAAAATATATTTGAAACCTTTTTAAATTTCATTCGTATAGATAGCAAACTATATTGTGTGAGGGTGTTGAACATGTTTGTATTATTCATTCGTCTTGCTATCATTGTACTTCTTATTTTTATTATATATAGAATGGTCAAATACATTTTAAATCCTAAAAGAAAACTTGAACTGGCACACGAGCAAAAAAAATATTTCTTATTAGATAATCCAAATAACGTTCATAAAAACTTTATGTTAACTTACCAAGGGGTCCTTTTTGAAGGTGAGAAGTATTTAGGGACAACCGATAAAGCGTTTGAGGTCGTATCAATGTTTGTTTGGGCAAAAGATGTATCAAAATTACAAGGGCTCAATCGTGACGATTTTTTAATTATTGAACAGCACTTAAAAATGCACTATCCAAATGCAAAAATCGATTGGAAAAGTCCTATTAAAGAGTTTTTAAATTAGACTTTTATGTTTTTCTATATTATATAGTTAGATAAGGAGGGACCTATTGTTTTATTGTAGAAAAGATGACGTGAAACTAGTTGTGCAAACACATCCATAATAAAAACAATAACGGAACTCTTTAATCCAAGCGGAGTAAATCGTATTATTGAAATTTTTTGAACTGAAGTGAAACTTGCTGGAGAGCTAAGCGGCATAGTCACTCAAAAATAAAGGTAACTGAACGCAGAAGTTACCTTTACTTTTATTTTTCTGAAAAAAATTCTCCCCACTTAATGATCACTTGCTTTTCCCTTAAAAGATAAAATAATAAAGTCAATGATAACAAAATTGTAATAATTAGTGTTGGAGAAAACTGTTTCATAAACTGGCCAAAAACTGTGTAAAATAAGGCTACTGGAATATTTGCCATTACAGAGAACTTTAAATAGTCTTTGAAATTTTTGGATATTTCTACTATACATAACGATAACAAATGATAATGAATAAAAGGAATTAAGCGCAAAATTGATATTTGAGCAATTGTAAAATTCACATGATCTCCTAACCATTTCTTTTTTAGAGATAGCACTTTTTGAAATACTTTAGGGATATATTGAAATAAAATAAAAAACATAATACCCGCCATTGATAAACCAATGATTGAATACACCGTTCCTAAAACAGCTCCAAACAACACTCCACCTGCTATACATACAATCGGTACTGGGATAAAAATAAATTGTCGAACCAGATGAAAAAAAATAAAAACAATCGGAGCCATGTAACCACTAGAATCAGTAATAACAAATAACATTGTCATAGCTTCATTCACAAGCTCACCCCATCGATCTATGCTGCACAACTATTAAGTGCAAGAGGATATTTATCTTTGTTTTTGATTCTAAAGGCATCTAAAATGTGAACGACAATAGAAGTGCTATTTCATGATATACTTTACAAGTAGCAATTATGACAAAACAACTAATATTGATGTAAAAATCAATATTTGTGCCATTGCTACTATAGGAAGTCCAATAGTAAATATTTTATGTTTTGTTTTATGTCTATGGTGGTACATTCCTATCCATAAACCGAACGCTCCTCCAACAAACGCGGTATACCAAAGTGACTTCTCGGAAATTCTCCACTTTTGCTGTTTTGCTTTCCTTTTATCAATATACATGACAACATATCCAACTAAATTTATTATTACATATAAAAGTAAAAATACTTCTTTCATTTATTCTCCCTCCCTCCTACAAACTGCCAAGTGCCTCCAAATCAACCTAAGAACACCCACATCCTGTATGTCAATGTCATCCAGACTCCACCTACCAACACTTTTCACTTTAATACGTTTTTTCCTAACCACTAGATTTACCGACATACAGCATTTAAAACTTTGAAAAATATAAACTTTCTTATCTCATAAAAAGGCCATTCTCAACGTATGAGAATGACCTTTTTTATCATTATTTATTTAAGCTGTTTTTTGCAACAGTAGCTAACTCAGCAAATGCTTTTTCATCATGAATAGCAAGATCAGCTAGCATTTTACGGTTTACTTCAATACCAGCAATTTTCAAACCGTTCATCATGCGGCTATATGAAAGACCATTCATACGTGCTGCTGCGTTAATACGAGTGATCCATAGCTTACGGAAGTCACGTTTTTTCTGACGACGATCACGGTATGCATACATTAATGATTTCATTACTTGTTGATTAGCAACTTTATATAATGTATGTTTAGAACCGTAATATCCCTTAGCTAATTTTATTACTTTTTTACGACGTTGACGCGTCACTGTACCGCCTTTTACTCTTGGCATAGTAGTTTCCTCCTAAAATCGATAAGATGATCAAAATATCAGGAGAATTAAGCTTTAGATAAGTGTGTTAGCTTACTTTCACTCTTCGTGAATGCTATACACTAATCATCGGCTTGTTCTCTCCACTAATTTGAACTCCCTGTATATAAAACGAATTATTTTAAGTTATCAAGCAAGTGACGAATACGTTTGTAATCGCCTGAGCTTACTAATGTACCTTTACGTAGTTTACGTTTTTGCTTTGTAGATTTGTTAGCAAATAAATGGCTAGTATAAGCGTGTGAACGCTTCAGTTTCCCTGATCCAGTTTTCTTAAAACGCTTTGCAGCGCCACGATGAGTTTTCATTTTAGGCATAAGGTGTTCCTCCTCATTTCATTACTTTTCATTATTTGGTGCTAATATTAAAAACATGCTGCGCCCTTCCATTTTGGGCTTTGATTCAACTACACTTATATCATTACAAGCTTCTGAAAAGCGATCTAATACACGTTGACCAATTTCTTTATGCGTAATTGCTCGCCCTTTAAAACGAATTGACGCCTTAACTTTGTCTCCTTTTTCAAGGAACTTACGAGCGTTACGAAGTTTTGTGTTAAAGTCATGCTCTTCAATAGTTGGACTTAAACGAACTTCTTTCAGACTAATAACTTTTTGATTCTTGCGTGCTTCTTTATCTTTTTTCTGTTGTTCAAAACGGAATTTTCCATAGTCCATAATACGACAAACTGGCGGTTTCGCGTTTGGAGCAACTAAAACTAAATCAAGATTCGCTCTGGCTGCAATTTCTAATGCTTCATGCTTAGATTTAATTCCAAGCTGATCACCATCTTTACCAATTAAACGAACTTCGCGAGCACGTATGCTCTCATTGACGAACATATCCTTGCTAATAAGTAGCCACCTCCAAGGTTTTTTAAACACATTATTTGAACTATTGTGTACTCTACAACAATTGACAAGTATTGTTCCACTTTAATCATGGATAAAATATGACCAATCATGCAAAAAAGTGTGAGTACACAAGGCACCCACACTTTACGATTTATTAGTAAAGACACATATCGTATACCTGGCAACTGCAAACATGCGTCAAACAGGTGAGAAGCGGGTGCTTCTTCTTTTTAACAAACAAGTATTCTTTTTTCACCTTAGCTATTTTATCATTAACAATTAATTGTGTCAAGAAAAAGAATATTATCAAGCAACGTTTATTATTCTATCAAATTCCATTTTAATATGCAACATGAAAATATTAGTACTTAACGATTAACCTCTTTTGTCAATCCTTCTAAAAATTCAACAAATGGAACTGTCTCAGACTTCTGCTCTCCATATTTTCGCACATTCACTGCTTTTTCACTAATTTCATTATCACCAACAACAAGCATATAAGGAACTTTTTGCATTTGGTGCTCACGGATTTTATATCCAATCTTTTCATCACGTTCATCTAATTCAACTCGGAACCCTTGAGCTTGAAGCTGTTCCTGTACCTCTTTGGCATACGCTAGGTGAACATCAGGAGAGACTGGAATGACCTCAACTTGTACAGGAGCTAACCATGTAGGGAAGGCTCCCTTGTACTCCTCAATTAAAAATGCTACGAACCTTTCCATTGTAGATACAACCCCACGGTGAATAACAACTGGGCGATGCTGTTTGCCATCCTCACCAACGTAAGTGAGATCAAACCGTTCAGGTAATAAAAAGTCAAGTTGTACAGTTGATAAAGTTTCATCTTTACCTAATGCAGTTCTAACTTGAACATCAAGCTTTGGTCCATAGAAAGCCGCTTCTCCATCTGCTTCATAATACTCTAATTTCAGATCATCCATCGCTTCTTTTAGCATACTTTGTGCTTTTTCCCACATGACATCATCGTCAAAATATTTTTCTTTATCTTCAGGATCCCGATAAGACAAACGGAAAGAATAATCATTAATACCGAAGTCTTTATATACTTCTTGAATTAGTCGGACAACACGAATAAATTCATCTTTGATTTGATCAGGCCTAGTAAAAATATGAGCGTCATTTAATGTCATACCCCGAACACGTTGTAACCCGGATAAAGCACCTGACATTTCGTAACGATGCATCGTACCTAGTTCAGCAATTCGAATTGGTAGTTTTCGATAACTATGAATTTCATTTTTATAAATCATCATGTGATGTGGACAATTCATCGGTCTTAATACTAATTCTTCATTATCCATTTCCATCTTAGGAAACATGTCTTCTTGATAATGATCCCAGTGTCCAGAAGTCTTATATAAATCTACACTCCCTAATACTGGAGTATAGACGTGTTGATACCCTAGCTTTTCTTCTTTATCAACGATATAACGCTCAATTACTCTTCGAATAGTAGCACCTTTTGGTAGCCATAAT
Source organism: Cytobacillus sp. IB215665 (assembly GCF_033963835.1). Lineage (NCBI taxonomy): Bacteria > Bacillati > Bacillota > Bacilli > Caryophanales > Bacillaceae > Cytobacillus > Cytobacillus sp. IB215665. The sequence goes on along the minus strand of NZ_JAXBME010000002.1, from coordinate 44,426 downwards.
GGTAGTCCTTGTCCTACTGTTATTGAATTAGAAAATAAGTTTAATTCTTTTCCTATTTTTCGATGGTCGCGCTCTTTTGCCTCTTCTAGAAAGCGTAAATGTTCCTTCAACTCTTCTTTTTTAAAGAAAGCTGTTCCATAAATACGTTGAAGCATCTTATTTTTACTATCACCACGCCAGTATGCCCCAGCGATGCTTAGCAGCTTAAATTCTTTAATTTTGCTCGTAAATGGAACATGAACTCCTCTGCAAAGGTCAAAAAATTCGCCTTGCTCATAAATTGATACAGTCTCACCAGCTGGAATATCATTTATTAATTCAAGCTTTAGATCATCATCTATTTCTTCAAAACGCTTTATTGCTTCTTCACGACTCACTTCATGACGTACAAATTCAATATTTTCATTAACAATCTTTTTCATTTCTTTTTCTATTTTTTGTAAATCGTCTGGACGAATAGATTCTTCCATATCAATATCGTAATAAAATCCATTTTCAATTACTGGACCTACACCAAGCTTCACATTTTTATAAAGACGTTTGATCGCTTGTGCCAATAAGTGGGCTGTACTATGACGTAAAATCTCTAACGCCTCATCCTCACCTTGTGTAATGATGGAAACAGTACCATCTTGTAAAATTGGTGATCGAAGATCAATATGCTCACCATTTAATTTTCCTGCAATTGCCTTTTTCTTTAATCCAGGACTTATGGATGCCGCAATATCTTCTGTCGTGATTCCTTTTTCATACTCCTTAATAGCACCATCTGGAAATGTCATGTTAATCATTTCTGACATCCTACTCACTCCTTTTTCATCATTTAATGTAATTAACCTCAACAACAACAATCCAATGTGGAAAACAGCGAAAACAAAAAAACCCATCCCTAAAAAAGGGACGAGTTTGGTCTCGTGGTTCCACCCTTGTTTCTTACTTATCGTCATGCAAAAGTAGATAAAGTAAGCTCAAGACATAGATAACGGATATCCCGCCAGTAATTAATAAATTGAAAACAATCGTTCACTACTGAAGTTTAGAGGTGGTAAGTATATTTTTCGTGTTAGGAAGATTTCAGCCGTGTCTTCCCTCTCTATAAACCGTAAAAATGATACCCATGTCCTCATCATAACCTTTAAAGAAGTTGTTCAAAAATTATTTATGTAGGTAATTATATTTTTATTAGTGTCGAAAATCAAGCCCATTATACAAATATTTTTCAGTCCATTATCTATTGTAGTGACTTAATTGCTGAAAATCTTGTTTTGGATAGATCTTTACACGTTCTTGAAAAATGTTGTGAATGGTTTGTATTAAACTATGATCAATTTCATCACTATAAATAATTACTGATTGTGGTGCTAGCGATACAAGAGGTGCAATCACAGATGAATCTATGTAAATAGATTGCGAAATCATCATCTTTCGATCTATTTGTTTCGTTAAATCTTCCCTTTGCAATTGTTCATATTGATCATTAAAAAAATGGAATAAATGTCCATTATCATGTAAAAGATGGACCTTGGAATAAATCGCTTGTCGTACGTGTAGTAAGTCACGTAATGTTTGAATAAAATTTTGATATTCCTGCTCAAGCTTATACTCATCTATAGCTAGTTCCGTGTATTCCAATAATTGTTGAAAATATTTCTTTAAGCGAAAACGGATAAAAGAATCGAATGAAAACGATATAGATTCGTGCAAAAAATCTTCTAATGATTGTCTAATAAGTGTTATTCTAGATTGAGCACATTTCATAGCTGGGAGATCATTTCTCTCCCCATTAAATATTGTATGTGCTATCTCAATTATTTGCCTTTGTTCGTCCGTGTTTTTAAAATAAAATGAATTTACAATAAATGATTGTAACCAATCATCCTCCTTTTTATCAATTATGTAATTTAGGAGCACAGGGATAACAAGCATATCTATAATCTTTTTCATATCTTTGTCAGGGCCAATTTTAACTAAATGGGCAAAATCATATGTAATTAGAACTGATTGGTCAGTTCCACTTTTTAACCTCTCACACACTTCACTTGCATCTAATTTATTTTGAAAATAAATTTCAATCAAGTTTGTCCCCCCTTTTGCCAACACCTGTTTATATATATATGGGGGATTTGATTATTTTAGAAGTTTCATTTTCGCTGTTTATAAGAAAGGCCGTTTTCCCTTTAATTTAATACTTGTCATTCTACGATATAGCAAAGTATACAAATTGAATTTTTTCCTAAAACCCTTTACAGTCACGTATATCACCGTATTGCTGTTGTATGCTTGTAGGGATCATCAGAGACAAAATTCACTTTAAAAGATTCCCAAAAACCAGTGCAATAGCACAACGTATATATACATCATCGTCTCAACTGTGGGTTTTTCATACTTAGAAGGTGGAAGGGGAGCTTTGTGGTAAAAAACAATAAAAATGCTTAATTAAACAACCAAAAAACGGCGTATCCATAGTAAGGATAGCCGCAACAGTTCAATTCTTGTCGTATCTTCTATTTTTCCCAGTAATTTCTACAGGAATTGTTAAATATTTGATTCGTTCCATAATCCTTGCTGCTTTCAGCTTTTCTTCTTCGCCCCGCTGAGAATAAGATAGATGGTGCTGAAGTTGATCATAACTAAAATTGGATGTAAAGAATGTAGGTAAGTTCTCAAGCATACGATACTGTAAAATTGGTCCTAAAATCTCATCACGTGTCCAACTTGTCATTGATTCAGCTCCAATATCATCAAGCATAAGTACCGACACCTTTTTTACCACTTCAATTTTATTATTTAACGATTGATCCTGAAATGAACCTTTCAGTTCACGTAAAAATTCTGGGAGATATATTAGCATTGTTGCTACATTTTTGCTTGCTAATTCATTCGCAATGGCCCCTAAAAGATATGTTTTACCTACTCCAAACGGACCATGAAAGAATAAACCTTTCCCACGGTTCTTGTCTTTATCATACTTTTCTATGAAGTCTTGTATTAAATGAACAGCTTTTAGTCTACTGTTATCATCTAGAGCAACTTGATCAACAGTAGCTTGAAGTATTTCACTTGGAATATTAATGGACTGTATAAGATCTTGTTGCTTTTTTTGTTCATCGTATTTTATTTTTTTATTACATTTATCATACTGTAAATCAATTGAATTTCCACTAATAACTAAAGTTGGCTCGTACCCTTTAATCATATTTGAACACTGGTCGAAAGATATACATTTCTGGCAATTTTTCGACTGGGTAATATATTCATATAATTTATTTAAGCTACGGTCAATCATATCTCCTGTTACTCTATCATGATGTTGATTTAAAAATTGTTGGATATCTGGATTTTGGAGTATTTCAGTTTTCATCTGATTTAACCGTAGTTGAAACTTATCATTTTGGAACAACTTAGACATCGTTTCGTTAATTCGCTCCACTCTTCTCCCCTCTTTTCCTATTTTGAATTTCCTTTATATTTCTTAATTCGCTCCTGAAGCTTTTGCCTTTCCATTTCAAAATCCACTTCTTCCACTTTTTCTTCACTTACCTGATCCTGCTTCTCTTCAACAAACCAATCAGGTAACAATTCTTTACGAACTGGTTTTCTTGCAGTCGAAGATCGTTTTTTGTTATTAGAATTTGCCCATGTTTGATATTGGCGATGCTCCTGCTTGGCTAACTCCATCGCTTGTTTCACGGTTTTAATATTTTTCCTTGACCAATGACTAGCTATCTTTTCAACGTAGCCTCTTGTGAGCTTCATGTCAGTACGAAGCAACACATAATAAATTAAGACGTTCACAACTCCTGGTAATAATTTCTGATTCACCATTACATCTTCAATAATTTGAAGGTCAGCAGCTGATGGTACAGAACCATCCGCAAGATCCATTAAAACCTTCTTTGGTGATATTAATTCAAGTTGTTTTATCAGTTGGTCTTCCTTTGTTTCTACCTGTTGATCATTCATTGTTCTTTGTGTGATCGGTTGTACTTGCTCGACAATAGAAGGTAGCCGATCACCATTCTCAAATTTATACCAGTCTCGTGCTTCTTTGCGAAGTTTCTCTATATCAATTTTATCATCCATAGTTAACGAGCTCATCGTAATTTTTTGCATTTCTATTGGGTCTATTTCATATAAAAACGATAGCTTTGTTATCATGTCTTTTACTTTATCAGTAATCGCCTTTTTTGGTACCATACTTTCGGATAAGCCAGCGAAAAATAAATTAAAATTAAATGTCTCTTGCAAATAAGTTGGTTCATTTTTTGCAGCATTATTGATATAGTTATTTCCTTCTTGAGGTAATAACTGTTCAATGATCTCATCGTTAGCATTAGATACCATTTCGGAAGGATGGATAGATTTAAAAATTTCATTAAATGATTTTGTTATCGGTGTATATTGAATACTGTCAATCTGTTTGTCTGAAAAGAAACGTTTTAGCTTTGCATATTTATTTTTTCCAACTCTATTATACAAAAAAACATTTAATACCCCGTCATTAAAAAATTGATCAGGAGATAATGGTGGTTGCAGCTCATAAATAAAATGACGAACATCATTTTCTTTTTTCTCATATGTTTTTAATAGTCCAATTCCCTCAAGCTTAAGCCTTTGTCTAAAGATTTCATGTAAATTACACTGCATAAGCCCCATTAAACTATGGTGTGTAGATTCTTCACTCCACAATCTATTTTCTTCAAGTTCAGCCCATAGAGTCATAAATAAACTATAAGCACCATTTTCAATTAATGGTTGATAGAGCAACGTTATTATTTTTCGATCAAACTCTTGTAATATCGTTTTACAACTCACATAATATCGATCTACAGGAATTAATTCTTTCCAATGATGTTCCACTATATAACCTAACCTTTCATAGATATTCTAACTATTCCTATGTCCAATATATTAAAAAAAGAGCTTGAAGAATATTCTTAAGCTCCTATCTAAATTTCTTTTTTTATTAGTTCTTTTAATTCTTCTATAAAAACGTTGATATCTTTAAATTGTCTGTAAACGGAAGCAAAACGAACGTATGATACTTCATCAATTTTGGCCAATTTTTCCATGACCATCTCACCTATCATCTCGCTACCTACCTCGGAATAACCTTGACTTCTTAAGTCCTTCTCAATGAAGTTGATGATCTCTTCTAATTGAGTTAAGGAAACAGGCCTTTTTTCACAAGCTTTAATAAGGCCACGTAGAATCTTTTCGCGACTGAATTCTTCTCTTGTTCCTTCTTTTTTAACAACGATAAGTGGTAATTCTTCCACCTTTTCAAACGTTGTAACACGATATTGACACACTTCACATTCACGTCTTCTTCTTATAGCGCGTCCTTCATCTACAGGCCGAGAATCTAATACCCTAGTTCCATTATGTTGACAAGAAGGGCATTTCATACAATCAGCTCCGTTCTTTTCTTGCTGAGTTTTTAATATAGGCTGCTTTCACATTAGTTGTTACTTATCGTAATAAGCTGTTTTCGTATAGAATATTGTTTTTCGTATTAACGTATACAGTTTTTCTTCTCTAAAGACTATGAAAAGCATATAATACATATCAGTTTCTCTAATGTAAGTATAAAAAGCAACAAAGTTTACGAAAAGAGCCTTAATAGAAGAGAACATAGCTTTCCTTAGGTTTCTTGTTCTCTATACTCTAATGATATAAAAAGACGAAACTAAGTACAAGCATAAAAATAAAGAGGTATATTCCTATACCCCTTTTTTTTGTTCGAACATTTATATAATTGTTATAGAACTTTTAATTTTGATTTTTGCACTTGCACTGGACCCATTCCACGAGGTAATTCAATATTTTCACGTGATTCAGCACCTAGAGCTTCTGCAATATGCTGTGCAGCAACATTAGGGTCAATACGATCACCACATGTATAAACGTCTATGCTAGCATAACCATGCTCGGGAAAGCTGTGTATTGTTAAATGAGATTCAGAAATAATTACAACACCACTTACTCCATGAGGAGCAAATTTATGGAAAGCAACTTCTCTAACTTCAGCACCTGACTTTAATGCTGCATCAACAAAAATCTTTTCAATTTCATTGATATCATTTAACTTTTCAAAATTACAACCCCACAGCTCAGAAATAACGTGTCTACCCATTGTTTCCATATGCTAGTCCCCCTTAAGCGATAAATATTATTCAGACATGAATTTCTTCTAACAGATATTTTTCATAACTACCACGGGGGAAAGTTAGTCCAAAGAGGTCCTAACCCTTTAAGTAGCTACAGTACCTAATCATCAAGAAGTTCACGAAAAATAGTATACTTTGTTTGTGTGATTTTTGCAACAACCTTTTCTATTTTTATTCGCGTAAGTTAAGGACGTATTTATTTGTGGTGATACTATTTACATTTTCCTTTTTAAAAACAAATATCCGATAAAACTTGTGGAAATAACAATAGCTGCACGTCAATTCCTCCAAAGTCTTATGATTAACTACAGAATGCCCTGAAGGTCTTCATGTGGATTTCAACGGCAAGTATAAGGCGAGTTCTTGATCTTGGAATAGATACTTTACTAAAACTTCCATTAGTATTGTGTCATCGGTAGACACAGTCCTTTCTCAGAAAAGCGATGCTCACTCAAAAAGATCATAACATCTCATAATATTTCCCTATCCGTTAAATTATATGGCAAAAAGTTTATTGAGATTGTAACTAAATAATATTTGCAATAGGATTATATCTCATTTCCTATTAGTAGGAACTCAATTACATGCATGTTATTTCTTAATATACAAACATCAATCCATGTGAAAACGCATTTGATAAATACTATCATCGTAAAGGTTGTTATTGTTATCCAAGTTTTATACGATTGTCATCGTTTAATTGAAGGAATGATGCCAAGAACCCTAAAAGAATTAGTAGCTTAAAAACAACTAGCTATACGAGGACAACCAAAGAAAAAAGAGTATATTTAAATAAACATACTCTTTGGCTATATAATCCATATCTTTTTGCTATTTTTATCCAACCTTCATTTCTGTTTTTTTCATCATTTCACATGCTACATATTTAACTAAATCTACAACTCGACATGAATAGCCCCACTCATTATCATACCAAGCAAGAATTTTTATTTTCCGATTGTTTAAAACCATCGTTGATAAACCATCAATGATCGAAGAATGGGGATTTGTATTGAAATCAACCGATACTAACGGCTCTGTTGTAAAATCAATAATCCCTTTTAAATAAGTATTAGATGCAATGATAAATGCATCATTTATTTCATCAATTGTTACATCTCTCTTTACATCCACGACTAAATCCACAAGTGATACGTTTGAAGTTGGGACACGTAACGCCATACCGTGTAATTTTCCTTTTAACTGCGGTAGAACAAGTGATAACGCTTTCGCAGCACCTGTACTTGTAGGAATAATTGATTGTGCACACGCACGCGCACGACGTAGATCTTTATGAGGATTGTCTATATTTTTTTGATCATTCGTATATGCATGTACTGTTGTCATTAAACCACTTTCTATTCCAAATTGTTCATCAATTATTTTGGCAACTGGCGCCAAGCAATTAGTTGTACATGATGCATTTGAAATAATATCGTGCTCTTCTGTATTAAATTTATTCTCATTTACTCCCATTACGACTGTAATATCTTCATTTTTTCCAGGTGCTGTTAATATTACTTTTTTTGCCCCTGCATCTAAATGTAAGCTAGCTTTAGCTCGGTCGTTAAATTGACCAGTAGCTTCAATAACAATATCTATATTAAGACTGCCCCAAGGTAATTCTTTTGGGTCACGTGTACTTAACAGCTTTATTCTTTTCCCATTTACGATGAGTGAGTCATTTTCTGCGACCACTTCACCATCAAATTTGCCATGATTCGTATCATACTTAATTAAATGTGCCAATGTTTCAGCTGGATAGCTAGCATTTATTGCAACTATTTCTAATTCGCTGTTTGTCATCGCTTGACGAAATACCATTCTTCCAATTCTTCCAAAACCATTAATCGCAATTCTTGCATTCATAATATTACTCCCCTCGAAAATAATGTTATACTTTTCATTACATTCGTGTAATTAGTATAACATAATTATCTAGAATTGTGATAATTAAAATACACATATTTTTTTCCAATATACAAAAAGACCCCCTACCTTTAAATCTACTGATAAGAAGTGGGGGAAAATATTCTTTAAACTTATGTTCTTTTCGTAAACTATGTTGGTCATAAACTAGAAGTGGCTTTATGTATACTTTAGTTAGTAAACGCTGAGTGGATAAGGAGAAAATTCTACTCATTGAAAAACCAATCCATATCCTATAATGGGAAAAGCCTTGAATCAAACTAAGATTGAATAGCTTGTTAATCAGGGAATATTTGTATATTCCAGTTTCGGAGGAGTTTATGGAGTTGTTCCTCAGTATTTAATTTGGAACTATTATTATTTAACACCGCACTAGCTAAAGGAATTTTATTTTTTAGAGGCATTTGCGAATTAATTCTAGCCTCAGCTTCATGCTTAGGGTAGTTATTTCTTTGCATTAGTCTATGTAATTGAACATCAGGGTCCACATATACAAGTAGCGTTTTGTCGACCATATCAGTTAATTTACTTTCAAACAATAACGGTATGTCTAAAATAACCACTTGTAAACCTTGTTTCAAATATTCATTCTTTCGTTCAAGCATCTTTTCACGTACAGCTGGATGCACGATACTATTCAATTGTTGCCTTTTTTCTTCATCATGAAAGATGATGTTACCTAATTTCTCTCTATCTAACTCTCCATTAGGTTGTGTAACCCTTTCTCCAAATGTTGCAATAATTTGTTTATACGCAGATTCACCAGCTGTGACTACTTCTCTTGCAATAATATCTGCATCAACTATAGGAAAGCCAAGTTTTTCAAGCATTTTTGCTACTGTGCTTTTACCGCTTGCTATTCCACCTGTTAATCCTATGATAAGTGTCATTACCGATCCCCCATTTTCTGCAAGTATATTATATATTCGGAATGGGTAGTAACCCCATTCCCCTTAGTTTTAACGTTATAACTTCCATATTCCTAAGACAATTAAAATAACTCCTGGTAAAAAAGAGAATTTTTTTACCCATGTTATTCCTGAAAATAAAATACCACTTTTTAACCCTAATGATAAAAAAAGCATGCTCATCAATGCAACCGAAGCAGCCATTAACATCGGGGAATAGCCTAAAAGAGCTGCTCCAAGCCCTGCACCAAACGCATCTAACGAAAGGGCTGCTCCGAGTAAGAATGCTTCAATACCAGTAATTGTTCCCGATTTGTCAAGATCAGCCGCCATCGGCTTTCTAAGAATATTAATAACTACACCTAACGACCTTATTTCCAAGTTAAATAAAATCTTTTCTTCATTCTCATCTAGCATATTTTTCGCAGGACGAAAAAACTGGAATAATACCCAAGCACCTATACATACAAGTACTACTGCACCAATTTTTTCAGCAATGCTTGGAGATAGTATCATTGAAATCATATTTCCAAAAAACATTGCTACACTTAAAGTAATTGCTGAACAGAATGCAATGATAATAATTGACTTTATTGGCAAACTCATTTTTCTCAAGCCATAAGTGAAGCCAACAGTAAAACTATCTAAACTAACTGCAAAAGCTAAAATTATGAGCGACATATATTGAACCATTGCATGAGCTCCTTCCGATTTAGCTACAGTAGTATATGGAAGAAGCCCATCCAAAGTTCAAAAAGAAGCTCTATGTTTTTTTATACAGCTGTTTTAAAACGACTGTTGTTTTTCGCACAAAAAATAAACACGTATTTGAAAAGGTTTCGTGGCATCTTTTCTTCTATAAAATTGACGACTGTTGCGTGTAACAACATTTTAATCTTCTATTTTACGAACAATAACAACAAAGTTAATGAAAAGAGCCTTTTGTCACTGTTGATTGTATGTAAAAAATGCAGACTACAACAAAATACACTTGAACAGATAATCAACTTTTTGCTTGACAGTTCGGACAATAAAATGATGAACGCTGATCTATTTTTAGGTTTTCAATAGGAACCCCACATTCAGGACAAAAATCTTTATTATAAACCATATGCAGCTCTTGGAATGTCCCTTTTTTCCCTTCGGAATTTACATAATCTCTTATAGATGAACCTCCTAGTTTTATTGCAAGTTCAAATGTTTCTTTAATGTGAACTAATAATTCTAACAGCTTTTCATCTGAAATCTCTCCAACAGATGTTAATGGGTTTAGCTTAGCTTTATAAAGACATTCAGATGCGTATATATTTCCCACACCTTGTATGACATTTGGTTGCATAATTACACGTTTTATTGGTTTATTAATGAAAGTTTTATTTCTTATTATTTCCAAAAAAAGCTTTGGAGCATCTTCAGAAGCTGGATCGGGACCAACCTCTTGAAGAGGTCGATAAGCAGTATACTCTTGTTCATTCAAAGCACCCATCCATCCAAATCTCCTTTGATCTGAATAAACCATTAATGACTCGTCGTTTAATTTAAATATGAGATGAACATGTTTTCGATAATTTGGTGCAATTTCATCTAAGTTGTTTACATGAAAAATAGCACCTGTCATCCCAAGATGAGTGACTAAGTATAAGGTGGAAATATCAACTTGATTTATATTGAAAATTAGGTACTTACCTTTCCTTTCAAGTTTTTCTATACTTCCTCCTTCTAGTCGTTGAGAAAATGTTTCAACTTCTTGCCTTCCTATTTTTCTTAAGGGCATAGTAATCTTCGGATGTAAAACAGATACCTCTGAAATTATTTTGCCTAATACTTTGGGCTCTATTGAGTTTAAAACTTGTTGTACTTCAGGTCCTTCCGGGATGAGGAACTCCTCCTTTCAAACCATTCCCAATATGCTTTACCACTACTTTGCATCATACCATGTAGGCCCATATGAGTAATCAACCTTAAGTGGAACAGTTAATTCTACTGCACTCTCCATGACATCAGGAACAAGTTGTTTCAGTATTTCTATTTCTTCTTGTGGTGCTTCAAAGATTAATTCATCGTGGACTTGAAGTAGCAGCTTTGCTTCTAAACCCTCGTGGTGCAAGCGATTAGCCATTTTGATCATGGCCAATTTAATAATATCGGCTGCACTTCCTTGAATTGGTGTGTTCATTGCAGTTCGTTCAGCAAAGCTTCTCACATTAAAATTCCTACTCGTTATTTCAGGAATATAACGTCTTCTTTGTAATAGGGTTGATACATAACCTTTTTGTTTTGCCTCTTGAATGATATCATCCATATAGTTTTTCACACCAGGGAAGCTATCAAAGTAACGCTGGATAAAGTTTGCTGCCTCTTTTCTAGTAATCCCAAGATTTTGAGATAGGCCATAGTCACTGATCCCATAAACAATTCCAAAATTCACAGCTTTTGCTTGCCTACGCATATTTGATGTTATATCATTTTCATTTACATGAAACACATCCATCGCAGTTTTCGTATGTATATCTAAATCTTGATTAAATGCAGCAATTAAATTAGCATCATTTGCAATATGTGCTAACACCCTTAACTCAATTTGTGAGTAATCTGCAGCAAAGATGACCCAATCCTCTTTAGAAGAAACAAAAGCTTGCCTAATTTTTCGTCCTTCTTCTAATCTTATTGGTATGTTTTGTAAGTTAGGGTCAATTGAACTCAATCTCCCTGTCTGTGTTAAAACTTGATTAAATCGCGTATGGATTTTCGATGTATCTTTATGTACAACCTTTAATAATCCATCAATATATGTTGATTTCAGTTTACCTAATTGTCGATAATGTAAAATTTCATCAATAATGTTATGTTTAGTTTTTAGTTTCTCAAGAACGTCAGCAGAAGTAGAGTAGCCAGTTTTCGTCTTCTTAATAACAGGTAAGTTTAATTTCTCAAATAAAATAACACCTAATTGTTTAGGAGAATTAATGTTAAAGCTCTCACCAGCTAGTTCATATATTGCATGCTCTAAGTTAGATAATTGCTTCGTTAGCTCATCTCCCATTAGTTTAAGCTTGTCTATGTTCACATTTACACCGATTTCTTCCATTTTTGCTAATATAGAAGAAAGTGGCATTTCCAAATTAAGTAATAAATCTAATTGTTCATTTTCTTGCAAATCATTTATAAGGTGATCCTTCATTTTATATAGAGCATTTGCTTTACGTATGATGTGTTCCATCAACTGTTGTTGCTCGGGAATTTTTCTCTTGGCACCCTTTCCATAAACTTGTTCATCAGTTAATATTTCTGACATACCATAACGTTTTGCTATACTTGTGACCTCATCATTCGTATCGGAAGGATCTAATATATATGAAGCAATAATTGAATCGAAATCAATCCCTGCTAATTGTATGCCTTTCCAATGTAAAGAAACAATTGCTTTTTTTCCATCAAAAACAGTTTTCTTCATTTCCTCATTTTTTGCCCATTCTTTAAACATATTAGAACTTACTGCTACTTCTGTAGGAATAAAATAGCGCCCATTCGTATTTTCAATTGCAATACCTAAAATATCTCCCAAATGATAGTTTTCTTCTAATACCTCAACAACTAATGAACAATGATCAGCTAGCATATCTTGAGTTACCTCAGTAGCAACTGTAAATTCTATGTCTTTAAGCTCCTCTTGGTTAACCTCCGTAGAGTAGCCAAGTTTCGATAACATTGATTCAAAACCTAAATCTTTATAAATGTCACTTACTTTTTCTTTATCTATCCCCTTAAAATTAGCATCATTAACAGTGATACTAAGAGGAGCTTCACAGTTGATAGTAGCTAACTCCTTACTCAATACTGCAAGCTCTCTATTATCAGTTAATTTTTCCTTTAACTTTTTTCCACTTACTTGATCAATTGATGCAAGCACTTGTTCCACTGTTCCAAATTCTTTTAATAGCTTTAATGCAGTCTTTTCTCCAACTCCTGGTACTCCAGGAATATTATCTGAACTATCTCCCATTAAGCCTTTTAAATCAATGATTTGAGCAGGTTTAATACCATATTTTTCTGCAATAAACTCAGGTGTATACGCGTCAACATCGGTAATACCCTTACGAGTAATATTAACAGTAACATTACTTGTAGAAAGCTGGGTTAAATCTTTATCACCTGTGATGACTTTAACATTAAAACCATCCTGTTCAGCTTGTTTTGATAAAGTGCCAATTATATCGTCTGCTTCATAATTTTCGAGCTCATAGCGAGTAATTTGATAGGCATCTAATAGTTCTCTAATAAATGGAAATTGTTCAGATAACTCTGGAGGAGTTTTTTGCCTACCTCCCTTATATTCACTATAAGTTTCATGTCTGAAAGTCGTTTTTCCAGCATCGAATGCTACTAATATATGAGTTGGTTTTTCTTCATCAATAATTTTATTTAACATCATCGTAAAACCATATATTGCGTTTGTATGTATCCCTTTATTGTTGCTCAGTAAAGGTAAAGCAAAAAATGCACGGTATGCGATACTGTTTCCATCTATCAACACTAACTTGTTTTTATCCAAATAAAACCCTCCTCAACGCAAAAAAAGCCGTTATTCTTTCATTCTATTGTAGCATGATATAGAAAAGAAAGGAAAATAACGACTTTTCGATGTTTGTTATTGTAAATTGCCCATCAATAGATTTGCATAAGGTGAATCACTAGGAAGGATAATCATTGTCTCACCATTAATTGTCGTTTTATACGACTCTAAAGTTCGGAATAATTGATAAAACTCAGCATCTTTAGAAAATGATTCATTGTATATTTTAGCTGCTTCTGCTTCCCCTTCCCCTCGGATTACTTCCGCATCAGCCTTTGCTTTAGACAAAATTTCTTTGACTACTTTATCTGTATTTGCTATTATACGATTTTTGTCCGCATCCCCTCTAGACAGATACTCCTGAGCAATCTTTTCACGATCAGATATCATTCGAGTGAAAACGGTTTGTTCATTTTCTACAGGTAAATCTGTTCTTTTCATTCGTACGTCAATCACTTGAATCCCATAGTTATCACGTGCTAGCAACTCATTCACTTTTGCAGTAACTACATCGTTCAAACTACCTCTTGAGGATTTTTCATCATTAATAACTTCATCGTAGTCTAGCTTCCCTAACTCAGCACGGACGACAGAATAAATGAACTCTCCCATCTTAGCTTCTGCACCTGCAACAGTTCTTGCATTTGCAATCATCAGCTTAGGGTTATCAATTTTCCATACGGAATAATTATCAATAATTAATCGTTTTTTATCTCTCGTATTAATTTCAGCCTCTTCCACATCATATATCATTTGATATTTAGGCAAAGTAGTTACTGTCTGAATAAAAGGGATTTTATAGCTTAGCCCTGGTTCATCTTTATAATCTACTACTTCACCAAATTGACGGATAACCTTATATTCACCTTCTTTTACGATAAAAAGGTTACTTAATATAATTCCAACTAAGACGAGTAATATAATTAGGAAAATTCCAGATGTTCTATATTTCTTCCAATCCAGGTTCCCTTTCCGCTGCTCATTAATATCAACTATGTTTTGATCACTCATTATTACCTTCACTTCCTTCCTGCTTGACTGGCGGTGTTTGACTTTCAAGTGGTTTAAGAGGTAAGTATTTTAATGTATTTCCGTCATCATTCATAATATATAGCTGAGTGTTAGGTAACACTTGCTCTAATGTTTCGATGATTAAGCGTTGTTTCGTAATTTCCGGTGAATTTTTATATTCACTATATATTGAATTAAATAACGCTACATCACCAACGGCTTTTTGAATTCTTGCCACCTTATCTCCTTCCGCATTGTAGATAATGGCGTCTTTTTCCCCTTCAGCCTCTTGCATACGCTTGTTTTCATATTTTTCTGCCTCATTGATCTTCGTATTCATCGTTTCTCTAGCATCAGTTACATTTGTAAATGCTTTTCTTACTTCATCATTTGGCAATTCAACATCTTGCAACTTAACCGCTAACACCGAGATTCCAATGTCGTATTTATCAACGAGTGATGTTAATAATTCAAAGACTTCTGCCTCAATTTCTGCTTTCCCAGATGTAAGAGCATCATCAATTGCTGAGCTACCGATAATGCTTCTTAATGAAGCGGATGTAGTATTGTATAAAATTTGCTCAGGATCTAAAGAATTATATAAGAATTTCCCTGGGTTTGTTATTTTCCACTGAACGACAAGGTCTGCTAATACAATATTTTCGTCACCAGTAATCATCTTCGTATCATTACGGTTTTCGCGAATTACCTCATTGTTCCTTTCCTCATATCCAAACTGTAAACTAAATGTCTCCTTTGAGAGCTTTTGAACATTTTGGATAGGCCAAGGCAATTTAAAATGAAGCCCTGGTTCACTAATACCTTCTTCTACTTTACCAAAAGTTAAAATAACTGCTTGTTCTGATTCATCAACGGTGTACCAAGACGTTAAAGCGCTCACACCTAACAGAACGACTAAAATTGCTAACCCTATAAATGAATATATCCTCTTTATACTAACCATGTCTCTCCCTCTCTTTCTTAGGCCTTAATATGTAATACGGTTTAAAACATAAAAAGGTTTCATATGCTTCCCATTTTATTTTACCGGAATATTAACAAAGAAAATAGCAAAAACATTGTAAAAACACACAAAAAAAAGAGAACATGTTTCCATGTTCCCAAAGATGGTTCCTTCTGGATGAAGGGGTTTTCATTATATATACTAGCAGAGTATTGTAAAGGTTGCTTAAACGCCTTGTAAATAAATTGTTAACATATCCCATGATGCTAACTGTACGCTAAACGTATTGTTTTTTCAATACTACTGTAAAAACCGTTCCTTCCCCAACCTTGCTTTCGACCAAGATATGCCCGTGATGCGCTTCTATAATATGCTTTACGATCGCAAGCCCTAATCCAGTACCACCAGAATTTCGACTACGATCCCTATCAACTCGGTAAAAACGTTCAAAAATCCGGGGAATTTCTTCCTCTTTTATACCTATGCCTGTGTCTAATATTTTGATAGATACCTCTTCTGTATTTTCAGCAATCATGATATCTACCTTACCCTTAGGTCCAGTATAGACAATCGAATTTGATATTAGATTTATAAATACTTGCTTTAAACGGTCAGCATCCCCTGCCACAAATAAGTTTTCTGTCGCACCGGTATTCATAGTTACTTTAATATTTTTTTCATCAGCTTTTCCAACTAAAATGACCATTACTTCTTCAAGAAGTACCTTTATGTCAACTTGATCAATATTTAAAGTAAATCCATGTTGCTCAATTTTCGAAAGATCTAGTAAATCTTGAATTAAGCTTTGCATCCTTTCACTTTCTTTCAATATGATTGACAGAAAGTATTGCAAAGTGTTTTCGTCCTTCATTGCCCCATCTAGTAATGTTTCACTAAAACCTTTAATAGAAGTAATTGGCGTTCTTAATTCATGAGAAACATTTGCTACAAAATCCTTTCTCATTTGTTCAAGCATTTTTAATTCAGTAATATCGTGGAAAACTACAACGATACCTTTCCACTCATCATTATTTCCAATAATTGGTCCACCGTACACTTCAAAATGCTTTCGTTCAATTGAAATGGGTAGGAGTAATTGTTTTCTGACCTTTTCTTCAGTCATAAAAATTTCTTCAACGAGAGAAATCACTTCCTTATGACTAAAAGCTTCATAATAATATTTATACAAAAAATCGTTAGGGTTTACTTGAAAAATTTCAGTAAAAGCTTTATTTACTAAATGAATGTAACCTTTACTATCAATTAAGAGTAAACCGCTACCCATATTTTCGATTAATGTTTGCAATCGATCCTGTTGCATTTCATGAGATTTTTTCATATCTTGGAGCGTACGAGCTAGAACATTGATGGACTGGCTTAACATTCCAGTTTCATCTAATTCACCTTCGTATGTCCTGGCTTTATAATTTCCTTTTGCTAGCTCCATTGCTACCTTAGTAGCTGATTCAAGCGGCTTTGTATATTGTGTTGTTATTTTAATAGCTAACAGCATGATAATGACTAGCCCAACTCCAAGACTACTTATCACTAGTCCCCAAATTTGTGTGCTAATTTTGTCTAATGAGGCCTGAGAAGTTGTTAAAATGATATAACCAAGTAAATTACCTTCTTTTTTGATAGAAATGCCGTATGAATATAAGGTTTCATCTTCGTTAGTTATATGAAATCCACTGTCATTTTCCTTATTTTGCTTGAGAAGATATAGTAGTTCTCCATTTGTTAGTATATTGTTATTAGGATTTGATTGGTATTTCTCTCTACCTAGGTGATCCAAAATGGTAACTTCGGTGTTTAAAATCTCTCCTATCTTATTAGCCTTCTCGTTAATATTCGCGCTTTCAATCCCTTCTTCAGCAATAGCATATGCAGCCATTTTTGCATCCTTTTCAATCTGCTCGTAAAATGAATTATTATAATATGACTCAAATAATTGTCCTATAAATAGACCTAAGCCTAATAATACTGTGACGATTAATGAAATCAATGCAAAGAGAAGGCGAGATCGAAATTTAAGCATCTAGTTTAGGCTCCTCTAGTTTATAACCTAATCCCCGAATCGTTTTAATATATATTGGCTTTCTTGTGTTCATTTCAATTTTTTCTCTAAGGTGACTAACATGAACATCAACTATACGTGTATCTCCAACAAAATCATAATTCCACACTGCACTTAGTAATTGATCTCTCGTTAAGACTCTTCCTTTGTTTTTGCACAAGTATAATAGCAACTCAAATTCCTTTGGTGTCAGTTCTAATTTCTCTCCAAGAAAATACGCTTCATAGTGCTCTGGAATGATTTTTAAATTTCCAATGATGATTGCGTCTTGATCTTCAACAGACTCACTATTGACTTGATTTGATATTTGCATCCGCCGTAAAATTGCTTTTACTCTAGCGACAACCTCTCTTGGACTAAAAGGCTTGGTCATATAATCATCTGCTCCCAGTTCTAAACCAAGCACTTTATCAAATTCATCGTCCTTTGCTGTTAGCATTAAAATTGGCGTAAAAACCTTTTCTAATCTTAGTTGTTTACATACTTCAATACCATCAATTTGAGGTAGCATTAAGTCAAGAATGATTAAATCAGGCTTTTCACTTATCGCTTTTTGTTTACCTGATTGTCCATCAGTCGCTACAATAACTTCATATCCAGCTTGCTGCAAGTTATATGTAAGTAATGTCACTATAGACTGTTCATCATCAACCACTAATATTTTTGTACCCATATGTATATGTACCTCCAAGTATACGTATTAAACCCCATCCATCACTCAGAACTCTGTTACATATTCAGTGTTTTTGTTTTCATATCCAGAAGAACACTCATCTTTCATTAAGGCACTTTTCGTAAACATTGTTGCTATTGTTATCAAATTATTACTATAAAAAGTGGTTTTATAATGATATTCATCGTTGTCTAGAAAAAAATGCCACGAACGTTAGTTGTCTTGGTGTTCTTTCTTAAAACGAAAAACAACAATCAATGCGAAAACAGCCTTCAATAAACATTCGGTCATCTTTTCGAGTTAAACAAACGAATTGAAACTCATCATACCTCGACTATTTGTTCTCATTTGTATATTATAGTACGAAAGTGTACGAAAGAGCCTACATACATAAATTATAATCGATTAGAAATAGACAAACCAACTTTTTTTATTATTGACTCTTTTCATAAATTTTGTTGCTTTCCTTCACTTACATTTGAGTAACCGATGTTTGTCTTCTGAGAAAAAAAGAGCCCGTTATTTAGCTCTTTTTAAGAAAAGGCCTTTCACTATTTTTACTGGCAATGAACAGCATGATGTGTTTAAAAAAACTCAATAACTTTTTAACAACAGAAAAGATGCCACCAACGCTAGAGTATACGTGCCTATATATAAGAAGTGCGAAAACATACTTATTATATTAAAAGAACGAAGAGGATCAACCCTCTTCGTTCTTCAGTATATATCTTCATGTTAAAAGTTTTCTAAAGCATTCCCATCTAATGATTCTAAGCGATGGGGTGGACAAACAAGTGTCGTACCTTCTAATACTTTTTCATCTTCCTCATTTGTTGCCTCAATCTTAATTTCAATCGTATGGTTATTTTCGTCAACGTTTATGACTTCTAAGAGAAATTGTACTGTTCCATAATGATATACAGGATGAATAAAGGAAATATCTTGTTTGAGTATATGACTACCTGGTCCAGGTAAATACTTTGAGATTGCAGAGGTAATAATTCCTGTTAACATAATATTAGGGGCTATTGGCTTTTTATAAGGTGTCTGAGATGCATAGTCATGTTGAATATATAATGGATTTGAATCATTTGTTAGTCCTAAATAGAGTAATAGATCTTTATCTTCAATTTTTTCAGTTAAAGATAACTTTTCACCAATTGAAATTTCATTTATCAATCTTCCTAATTTTCTTTTCTTGCCTAACAACATACAAAACCTCCTATATTCGAAATACAGCAAAATTGAATGCGCTAGTTCATACTCATTCCAGAAAAAGCACTGAAGACCTTTTATATGATTATGCTTGTGATATTATGCTTGAAACATCACAGTGACCTCGAGTAAAGATCATTTAGAGCAAGTCATTACTGACCGTATGTAAAAGTATTTAAAATAAAAGGGTCATACTCCACATTTCTATAACATTTAGGGTTGTTATTCCCTATATACTGTATAGTATGTGGAGTTAGACCCTTTTGAATGCTAGTGATTATGCGAGAACTTTCATTACATTTTTCACAGCTTCAGCTGATTTGGACAAAGCATTCTTTTCTTCCTCTGTTAACTCTAACTCAATAACTTTTTCAATACCGTTAGCTCCAAGGATTGTTGGCACACCAAGATAAATCCCCTCAAAGCCATATTCACCTTCTAAATATGCGATGGATGGTAATACTCTACGTTGGTCTTTAAGAATTGCCTCTACCATTTCTACAAGGGAAGCAGCTGGCGCATAATAAGCACTACCATTCCCTAGTAAGTTAACAATTTCTCCTCCGCCTTTACGCGTACGTTCCACAATTGCATCTAGACGTTCCTTAGGAATTAACGTTTCGAGTGGAATACCACCTGCATATGAATAACGTACTAATGGCACCATATCATCACCATGACCACCTAATACGAAGCCAGTTATATCTTTAACTGATATATTCAGTTCTTGTGAAATAAATGTTCTAAAACGTGCAGTATCGAGGACCCCTGATTGACCTATGACACGATTCTTCGGAAACCCAGATTCTGTGAATACAGTGTATGTCATTGCATCAACAGGATTCGTTAAAACAATGATATAACAGTTTGGTGAGTATTTCACAATTTCTTGTGTCACACTTTTCATTACTTTTTGATTTGTTTGTACTAGATCATCGCGACTCATTCCTGGTTTACGTGCTATACCAGCGGTAATTACTACGATATCAGAATCAGCAGTATCAGCATAATCAGATGTTCCGATTATATTTGAATCAAACCCTTGAACAGGACTTGCTTCTAACATATCTAACGCCTTACCCTTAGTAGGATTTTCCATTTGAGGAATGTCCACTAATACAACATCTCCAAGTTCCTTTTGCCCTAATAAAAATGCTGTAGTTGCACCAGTAAATCCTCCACCGATGACAGAGATTTTTTTTCTTTTTAATGACATGAAAACTTCCCCCTAATCAACATCTATTTTGTAATTTATGCTTATAAGTTATTAATTAATTCATCAGCAAACTCTGAACATTTTACTTCTGTAGCACCATCCATTAAACGTGCGAAATCATAAGTTACAACTTTGGAAGCAATAGACTTCTCCATAGACTTTGTGATTAAATCAGCAGCTTCATTCCACCCTAAATGCTCAAGCATTAGTACCCCAGATAAAAGAACAGAAGATGGGTTAACTTTATCTAAACCTGCATATTTAGGTGCTGTACCGTGTGTCGCTTCAAAGATAGCATGTCCTGATTCATAATTGATGTTAGCACCAGGGGCAATACCAATACCACCAACTTGTGCTGCTAATGCATCAGAAATGTAGTCACCATTCAAATTCATTGTAGCAACGACATCAAATTCTTTTGGACGAGTTAATATTTGTTGTAGGAAAATATCAGCAATTGCATCCTTAACGATAATTTTCCCTGCTGCTTCTGCTTCAGATTGAGCTTTATTCGCAGCCTCTTTTCCTTCTGCTTCAACGATGCGATCATACTCAGCCCAAGTAAATACTTTATCCCCAAACTCTTTCTCCGCAAGTTCATATCCCCAATTTTTAAATGCACCTTCAGTAAATTTCATGATGTTACCTTTATGAACAAGCGTTACAGATTTACGTCCTTCTTTGATAGCGTAATTTATTGCTGAACGTACTAAGCGGTATGTGCCTTCTTCCGACACTGGCTTAATTCCGATACCTGATGTTTCTGGGAAGCGAATTTTGGCAACTCCCATTTCATTTTGTAGAAAGTCAATCACTTTTTTCACTTCATCTGAGCCTTTTGCATACTCAATCCCTGCATAGATATCTTCTGTGTTTTCACGGAAGATAACCATATCAGTATCCTCTGGACGCTTAACAGGTGACGGAACACCTTGGAAATAACGTACAGGTCTTAAACATACAAACAAATCAAGTTCTTGACGAAGAGCTACATTTAAAGAACGAATACCTCCACCAATAGGTGTAGTCAGTGGTCCTTTGATAGCAATTATGTACTCTCTAATGTCATCAAGTGTTGCCTCAGGAAGCCATTCACCTGTTTGGTTAAATGCTTTTTCACCCGCAAGAACTTCTTTCCAAACAATTGATTTCTCACCATTGTACGCTTTTTCTACTGCAGCCTCTAACACTCGTGATGCAGCTGCCCAAATGTCTGGCCCCGTACCATCACCTTCAATAAAAGGAATAATAGGATTATTTGGTACATTTAATTTTCCATTTTCAACCGTAATTTTTTTCCCTTGTGTCAACAAAAAAACCTCCATCCGTGATGCTGTTATTATTATTATTAATACATTATCCATTGGAAAGAGAGGAGCTCCCTTTCCAACCAAATACTATTTTATCATTTAATACTTCCTTACATAAAATACTTTCTATATTATCTCTGTTCCATAGGAATATAAACTTGTTTACTCGGTCCTGTATATTCTGCTCTTGGACGAATTAAACGGTTGTTCTCATATTGTTCTAATATGTGTGCTAACCAGCCTGAGATACGACTTACAGCAAATATAGGTGTAAATATATCGTGATCAATTCCTAAGCTGTGGTAGACAGAAGCAGAATAAAAATCTACATTAGGAGGAAGTGGTTTTTCAGATGTTACTAGCTCTTCAATTTTCACAGACATTTCAAACCACTTTGTTTCACCTGTAATTCTTGTTAGTTTCTCAGACATTTCCTTTAAATGTTTCGCACGAGGATCGCCTTTTCTATATACTCGGTGACCAAAACCCATAATTTTTTCTTTTTGTTCAAATTTATTTTGAATATAAGAATCTACATTTTCTACTGATCCGATTTCTGTTAGCATTTTCATTACTGCTTCATTTGCTCCACCATGAAGAGGACCTTTAAGTGCACCAATTGCGGCAGTAATCCCAGAATACACATCAGATAATGTTGCGACACACACACGACCAGTAAAGGTTGAAGCATTGAGCTCATGATCCGCATGTAATACCAACGCTTTATTAAACGCTTCTATTGCGATGTCACTTGGCTCTTCACCTGTAAGCATGTACAAGAAATTAGCAGCAAAACCTAAATCTGTACGTGGTGATATCGGCTCAAGGCCTTTTCGTATACGTGAAAAAGAAGTAACAATTGTAGGTATTTTTGCTTGTAAACGAATAGCTTTACGATAATTTGCTTCTTCATCCATTTTATCAGCTTCAGCGTCATATAATCCTAACAAGGAAATAGCTGAGCGTAATGCCGCCATAGGGTGAACCTCGTTAATAGGATACATATTAAAGTGATCAATGATTTCTTGAGGAATGCTAGCATTTTCTGCTAATTCATTTGTTAGTTGCTCAAGCTCACTTTTGTTAGGTAATTTGCGATTCCAAAGTAGGTAAATGACCTCTTCAAAACTAGCATTTTCTGCAAGATCATCAATGTCAAATCCTGCGTATGTTAGTGTGTCATCTATGATTGAACTAATAGATGATGTTGTTGCTACTATCCCTTCCAGACCGCGTGTTACTGTCATAAAAATCTCTCCTTTTTTAAATAAAATTCCCCATAGCCTTTATATTTACTGTACTAGAAATTGAGCGGTTGCTCAAATTAGGAAAAAGCTTACTTATTTCATATACACATCAACAGCAAGGTTATTCTATTTATATATAATAAGAAAATATGTGCACTAATACACTAATAAGCATGTGAAAGTTTCCCTCCTTAACTTAAGAAAACATGCTGCATAGTCTATAGTCCCTCTCATTTATTTGAGAAAATTTGTTTTTTTACAAAGTGGGAAGTGCGAATGATCTTATCTCACAAAAAGAAAATGCTTACATTTTATGCTTTTGCAAAAGATTAACAATCCTGCTAAGACATGTAAAAATACCCCTCTACTATTTAATTGTGAGTAAGGGCATTAATATAAGAAAGATAACATATTAGTATTATTATAAACAATTATCAGACTCTTGTGAATGAAAAGAACCTTATTTATTTAAAAAAATATTATTACAAGAAAATAATCAACCAAAAATATTAAAAATTCTCATACATATATATGCAATCCCTGCCCCAATTAAAGGGCCAACTGCTACAGCTTTAAACAGTGCTACTGCTAAAATTGTGCCGAATACAAGCGCTGCTGTAATATGAGGATCATTCTCCAATAACGTTAAACCACTTTTTGCAATGATCGCAACAGCCATTCCAGACAGTAATGCAATCCAAGCATATGGAGATTTAAGAGCTTCAACTAGTTGTTTAAACCCAATTTCACCTGTCGCAATAGGAACTAATACAGCAATTGTAATAATCGTTACACCCCAATTAATCCCCTTACCTTGAATATAAGGATATAGCTTTGAATCAAACCCAAGCAATTTTATTAGCAGTAGGACAAAAATAGCAATGATTAGTGATTGATTTTTTGCGATGATTCCAATTGCTAGTAAGATTAATAAGAATGCTGTTGCTTGAGTGAACAATGTAATCAATCCTCCTTGCTGCGCTCTACCAGGTCAATCATAACAAACAATTGGTAAATGTGAAAGAAACGCCATATAATGTATAAAATTCACAAAACTATCCTTTCCATTCTTAACCATATTATTATAAAATATTTATATGGGATAGGGGGGCTGTTTATTGAATCTTGAATATGTTTACCGTGGGCTACGCCTACTATTTGTATTAGCAGTAATAACGATTGGAATCATAGGATTTTATTATGTATCAACTGTTACATATCCGTTCATTATTGCGCTAATAATCGCTTATTTAATAAACCCGATCGTAAACCTCTTGGAACGTAAAGCAAAAATACCACGATCACTATCAATCTTTATTACCTTAATTTTATTATTCGGAATCATAGCAGGCTTAATTACACTATTAGTTGTCGAAATCGTTTCAGGCACAGAATATTTAGCTAAAGTTGTACCTGAACACTTTAACACACTAATGCAATATATTGAAGTGTTTATTGCAAGTAAAATCATTCCGTTCTACAACCAGCTTGCAGTGTTCTTTAAAAATCTAGATGCTGGGCAACAAGATACAATTATGCAAAACATTTCATCAGTCGGTACGAATATTGCATCAAGTGTCGGAGATTTCATCCAACAAGTACTAGAAAACATTCCAAACTTATTAGCTTGGGTTCCTAACACTGGAACAGTTGTCGTTTTTTCACTACTAGCTACTTTTTTCATAAGTAAGGACTGGGATCGTCTGTCTGGATTAATGAGTAAACTGTTACCTAGAAAAGCAAGAACTAGCGGTAAAAAAGTCTTTTTTGACTTAAAAAAAGCTCTTTTCGGATTTTTAAAAGCTCAAGCAACTCTAATATCGATTACCGCAATTATCGTATTAATAGGGTTGCTCATTTTGAGAGTAAATTATGCAATAACAATCGCTTTAATAATAGGTTTTGTTGATCTACTTCCGTACTTAGGAACAGGACTTATTTTAGTGCCATGGATCGTTTATGCAGCTGTAAGTGGTGATATATCTCTAGCAATTGGGTTAGGGATACTATATATCATCATCCTTATTACAAGACAAATTATGGAACCTAAAGTATTATCATCTAGTATTGGTTTAGATCCTTTAGCAACGCTCGTATCATTATTCATTGGATTTAAACTGCTAGGGTTTTTGGGGCTAATCGCTGGACCTGTTATATTGGTAATTATTAAAACCCTGCATAGTGCAAATATATTTAATGAATTATATGCTTACATCATAGGTAAAAAAGAGTCCTAAATAAGGACTCTTTTTTTACTATGGATAAATTTTCTACTAATATGCCTATTCCCTTGTGTTATCGTATAATCGTTATACTTCCACGGTCAATCATCCTTTTGATGATTTTGAGTAGGAATGGCTTTAAAATATTTCTAGTCAACGGAATTAGTAGCATAAAACCTATTGCATCGGTAATAAAGCCAGGGGTTAATAATACTACACCACCAACTAGTATACAAAGTCCATCTATAATTGCATCTCCCGGAGGTCGTCCGTAGCTCACCTGTTGTTGAAAATTACGTAATGTTTCCATTCCTTGCTTTTTAGCTAGCCATGCTCCTAAAACACCAGTTAATATAATTAAAACGATCGTCGGAAATATACCTAAAGTATTACCTGACAATATTAATAAGCCAATTTCTAGTGCTGGAACTATAATGATCAGTGCAATCATCATTTGCAACATTATATTGAGGTCCTCCAATCACCATTGTACAATATTGATCTATTTGTCCTTATTATACCTTAAAATAAAAAAAAGAGAAGGTATAACACCTTCTCCAGTAATGAATTTATAATACACTAGTTCTTCCTTCATAAATAGTTCCTAAGCCGCCATCAACAGTTATTTCATTTCCATCTTTAATAATCTTAGTCGCATTTTCCACACCAACGATGACAGGTATACCTAAGCTCAGTCCAACTACTGCTGCATGACTTGTAAGGCCACCTTCTTCAGTAATAATAGCTGAAGCCATTTCTAAAGATGACATCATATCAGCATCTGTACATTGAGTAACTAATATAGCTCCCTCTGTCATTTTTTGTTTAGCATCTTTTTGACTAGATACGACAACCGCTTTTCCAAATGCTGATTTACGACCTACACCTTGTCCTTTAGCAATAACATTGCCTACCACATGGATTTTCATTAAGTTGGTAGCACCTTTTTCACCAGTTGGAACACCTGCTGTAATTACGACTAAATCACCGCATGAAATAAGTTTAGAGTCTAATGATGCCTGGACAGCTACTTCAAGCATTTCGTCTGTTGAGTTCGCTTGTTTAGCCGTTATTGGATAGACACCCCAAGTAAGAGCAAGCTTACGAGAAGTAGATTTATCTCCTGTTACTGCAATAATTGGTGCTTTTGGACGATATTTAGAAATCATTCTAGCAGTATAGCCACTCGCTGTTGGAGCAATAATCGCATTAACTCCCAAATTAAGTGCAGTATGAGCAACCGATTGGCTAAGAGCATCAGGGATCGTTGGATTTGTTTGTTTACTACGCTTCGCTAAAATTTGCGAGTATTCCAATGCCGTTTCTGCACGGGATGCAATGCTGTGCATTGTACCTACAGCTTCTACTGGATACGTTCCAGCTGCAGTTTCCCCAGATAACATGATTGCATCAGTACCATCAAAAATGGCATTTGCAACATCACTCGCCTCAGCACGCGTAGGTCTTGGATTTCGTTGCATAGAATCTAACATTTGAGTTGCTGTGATAACAGGCTTTCCAAGCTCATTACATTTTTTAATAAGTTCTTTTTGTACAAGAGGAACTTCTTCTGCTGGTATTTCAACCCCTAAATCTCCACGAGCTACCATTAATCCGTCT
This sequence comes from Cytobacillus sp. IB215665, assembly GCF_033963835.1. Classification (NCBI taxonomy): domain Bacteria; kingdom Bacillati; phylum Bacillota; class Bacilli; order Caryophanales; family Bacillaceae; genus Cytobacillus; species Cytobacillus sp. IB215665. The sequence goes on along the minus strand of NZ_JAXBME010000002.1, from coordinate 17,291 downwards.
GAAACCTCAAGTATATCGTCGATATTATCTACGCCTTCTTGGTTTTCAATTTTTGGTATAATTTGTATATTTGGTGCATCATGTTTTTCTAATAACTCACGAATATCTAGAACATCACTAGCACGGCGAACAAAAGAAGCAGCAATAAAATCTACACCTTGTTCGATACCAAAAATGATATCGTTAGCATCTTTATCAGTAATTCCTGGTAATTTCACCTTAACCCCTGGAACATTTACCCCTTTTTTATTCTTTAATACACCTTTATTTAATACTTTTGTTGTTATTTCCCCAAGTTCTGCATTAATTGCAATTACTTCAAGGCCAATTAAACCATCATCTAGTAAAATTTTAGAACCAACTTCAACATCTTCAATTAAACCTGGATAAGTGATAGAAAACTTTTGAGGTGTACCAATAACCTCTTCCATTGAAATAATGACTTCAGAACCATCAATTAACTCAATTGCACCACTTTCCATCGTGTGTGTTCTAATTTCCGGACCCTTCGTATCGAGAAGAATAGCTATATTTTTTCCAGTCTTTTTGGCTGCTTCACGAATATTTTTTATACGTGCTCCATGCTCCTCAAAATCACCATGTGAAAAATTCAATCTAGTTACGTTCATCCCTGTTTCCATTAACTCAACTAACTTATCTATACTTTCACTAGCCGGACCAATCGTACATACAATCTTTGTTTTTCTCATCAATTTCTACCCCCAATAGTAATTTTCTTTCTATATTGATAATTCTTTTGATAATTTATACATATCTTCATCAATATGATGTTGCTGTGCCAACGCTTCGATAATATCATGATCGACGAGTTTATTATTTTGAATACCGACAGCACGGCCACCTTTACCAGCCAATAAAAGCTCTACAGATTTCGCACCTAGTCGGCTTGCTAATACCCTGTCAAATGCAGTAGGTGATCCACCACGTTGAATATGTCCTAATACAGACACACGTGTTTCAAAGTCAGTTTCCTCTTGAATCTTATTACCGATATCAACACCACTGCCTACACCCTCTGCAACGATAATGATACTATGCTTCTTACCTCGTTCATGTCCACTTCTTAATCTATCAGTAATCTCATTCATGTCATAGTTTGCTTCAGGTATTAGAATTGTTTCTGCTCCACCTGCTAAGCCAGCCCATAACGCTATATCACCTGCTAACCTTCCCATTACTTCGATTACATAGGTACGTTCATGAGAAGTAGCAGTATCACGAATCTTATCTATCGCATCTATTACAGTATTTAATGCAGTGTCAAACCCGATAGTAAAATCAGTTCCAGGAATATCATTATCAATCGTTCCAGGTACGCCTACACAAGGGTAACCATGCTCAGTTAGCGCTTTTGCTCCTCTATACGATCCATCTCCACCAACAACAACAAGCCCTTCAATCCCATGCTTATTTAACTGCTCAATACCTTGTTTCTGCCCTTCGGGTGTTTTGAACTCTTCACACCTTGCAGAATAGAGCATTGTTCCACCTCGATGAATGATATCTCCTACGGAACCAAGTTCTAACTTTTTAATATTACCACTCATTAAACCAGCATAGCCTTGGTACACTCCATATACTTCAACATTATGATAAATGGCTTTTCTAACAACTGCTCTAACTGCCGCATTCATTCCTGGGGAGTCTCCACCACTCGTTAACACACCAATTCTTTTCATTACGTCTCACCTCATTTATTTGTATGAACGGCCTTGAGAAGAGAAGGCGAGATTTACAAAAAAATACATCCGACCTCCATCATCAGAACCTAAGTATTCTTAAAATAACATTTCATTACGATGAAAACAATATCACAAATGTGAAAAAAAAAGGAAAACGTGCATCCAAAATTGATTTAGGATGCACGTTGCATTATTTTACCTCTACGTAACCGTTTTCATAAGAAATTTGTCCGATAGTTTTGTATTTTCTATACCTTTCCTGAACCAAGGCTGCGGGATCTAATTCCTTTAGTTCACTAATTGATTGCTTTAAAACTACATCAATTAGCTTAGCTTGCTCATCAACATCTCGGTGAGCTCCACCTTTAATTTCAGGAATAATTTCGTCAATAACACCTAACTCCTTTAAATCTGGTGCAGTAATCTTCATCGATTCAGCAGCTTTTTTGGCTAGCGCTGCATCCTTCCATAAAATAGATGCGGCACCTTCTGGAGTGATTACTGAATATGTTGAATTCTCTAACATATGAATATGGTTTCCCACTCCAATCCCTAATGCTCCTCCACTTCCACCTTCTCCAATGACAATACAAACAACCGGGACTGTTAATCCAGCCATTTCAAATAAGTTCTTTGCAATCGCTTCACTCTGTCCTCTTTCTTCAGCAGCTTTCCCTGGGTAAGCACCTTTAGTATCAATAAAACAAACGATCGTGCGCTGAAATTTTTCTGCCTGTTTCATTAAACGTAATGCTTTACGGTATCCCTCTGGATGAGGCATTCCAAAATTTCTACGAATATTTTCTTTCGTATCTTTACCCCGTTGATGCCCTATAACAGTTACAGGAAGCCCATAATATTTTGCTATTCCTCCGACGATTGCACCATCATCTCCAAAATATCGGTCTCCATGACACTCCATAAAATTAGTAAATAAACGTTCAATATAATCTAACGTTGTTGGGCGATTTGGGTGACGAGCTATTTGAACCCGATCCCACGTTTTCATATTTCCATATATTTCACTTTCTAATTTCTTTAACCGCTGCTCAAGTTTTTCAATTTCAGCAGATAAATCTACATCAGAGTTTTGTGTAAATTCCTTCAGTTCAGCAATTTTTTTAGTTAGTTCAATTACAGGGCGTTCAAATTCTAACTCAGCTACCATTCCAAATCACCTCCCATATGTATGGATAGTACATTCTCTAAAGTTTCTTTCATATTTTGCCGATGTACTACAGCATCAAGCTGCCCTTTTTCCAATAAAAATTCAGCAGTTTGAAAATCCTCCGGAAGCTCTTCTCGTATTGTTTGCTCTATAATACGTCTACCAGCAAATCCTATTAAAGCACCTGGTTCAGCAAAATTATAATCTCCTAAAGATGCAAAACTCGCTGAAACCCCGCCGGTTGTAGGATCTGTCATTACAGATATAATGAGTCCTCCTTGATCACTAAAAAGTTTAAGGGCTGCACTTGTTTTAGCCATTTGCATTAAACTTAATACACCCTCCTGCATTCTCGCACCACCTGAAGTAGTAAATATAATAAAAGGTACATTCAGCTCCATGGCCTTTTCAATAGCAAGAGTAATTTTTTCTCCAATTACAGACCCCATACTACCCATTCGAAAGTGTGAATCCATAACAGCTATAACTGTTTTAAAGCCACTAATTTCTCCCTCACCAGTAACTATACCTTCGTTAAGACCTGTTTTGATACGATCTTTTTCTATCTTTTCTTCATATCCAGGAAAGTTTAGTGGATTATCTGAGATCAAGCCTTGATCATACTCACGAAAAGTCCCTTCATCTATCAAACTGCCAATTCTTTCGAAAGCTGTCATTCTATGATGGTGATCACAATTTAAGCATACACGTAAATTTTTGTTTAATTCTTTTGTATACATAATTTTTTTACAGCTTGGACATTTTGTCATGATACCTTCGGGCACATCTTGTTTTGCTTGCTCTGAGGGAATGGATGCATACTTTTTCTTTTTTACAAAAAAATCCTTAAGCATTGTGTAAATCCCCTTTACCAAATTCTATATACTACCTCTACTTTAACTAAATGTGATAAATAATTTTGTCAAAGTTTGTCATGCATCTATCGACAATTGTTTTACAGCTATGCTTTCATAAATGCTAAGTGCTAAGTCTACTTTTTCTTCCTCAAGTGCATTTATGAGTTCTGTATAATAGTCTAACGGAAGGTTATAAGAATGATATTCCAACTTATAATAATCAAATAACACTAGCCAAATTCTTAGCAGCAGCCTATTATTAGTCGCTTCTACAACCGTTTTCATAAATTGATCATGATCAAAGTTATTACCAGAAGTTAACGACTTCAAACATTGTAAATAGCTTTTATTACTTACTTTGCAACATAAAAAAATAGAATTGCGCTCAAGTAAATATTTTGTTTCTAGTATATCTTCTTTAGCCTTATCATCCTGTAAAATAAAGCTTCCAATTAACTCAATAAGGCTATGGTCACCAAATTCTTTGATGAACGTTCCTTCACCCTGTCGTGTTTCAATAATACCTAATAATTCTAACGCTCTCAGTGCCTCACGTACAGAAGAACGGCCTGCCTTTAATCTAACAGCAAGCTCACGTTCTGATGGGATTTTATCACCAGCTGTCAATCTATCTTCTGTAATTATGCATTGTAATTGATGAACAATTTCTATATAAACTTTTGACCTTGATGACATTATTATTCATTACCAATAATTGAAAGTTTGCGGGTTTTTTCTGCAATACTCTCTGGATCTAATTTGATACGTGCTACACCTGTTTCCATTGCAGCTTTTGCAACAGCTGCAGCAACCATTGGAGCTACTCTAGGATCAAATGGGGCTGGAATGACATAGTCTGCATGTAGATCTTCGTCTGAAACAAGTCTTGCAATCGCTTTAACAGCAGCGATCTTCATTTGCTCATTTATGTGTGTAGCACGAATATCTAGCGCACCTCGAAAAATTCCAGGAAAGGCTAAGACGTTATTTACTTGATTTGGAAAATCAGATCGACCTGTTCCAACAACCTTTGCTCCAGCTTCCTTCGCCTGATCAGGCATTATTTCAGGATTAGGATTTGCCATTGCAAATATAATTGGATCATCATCCATATTTTGAATCATTTCCTTAGTTAGTGCACCTTCAACAGAAACACCTATAAAAACATCAGCACCTTTGATTACATCGGCTAATGTTCCCTCCATTTTTTCCCGATTAGTGTACTTCGCTACTTCATTTTTTACATTGTTCATCCCGTACGATCTACCTTCAAATATAGCACCTTTAGAATCGCACATCACTATATCTCTTACACCAAAGTTATATAATAATTTGATAATTGCTATTCCAGCTGCACCTGCTCCATTAGCTACTACTTTAATCTCAGACATCTTTTTCCCAACTAATTTAAGTGCATTCACCAAACCGGCTACTGTAACAATAGCTGTTCCGTGCTGGTCATCATGGAAAATAGGGATATTCGTTTCTTTCTTTAAGCGTTCTTCAATGATGAAACAATTTGGAGCTGCGATATCTTCAAGGTTAACCCCACCGAATGTCGGTTCTAATAATTTCACTGTTTCAACAATTTTATCAACATCTGTTGTGTTCAAACAAATTGGAAAGGCGTCAACTCCAGCAAAGCTTTTGAAAAGTACGGCTTTCCCTTCCATGACAGGCATAGCTGCTTCTGGTCCAATGTTACCAAGCCCCAATACAGCTGTACCGTCAGAGACTACAGCAACCATATTTCCCTTCATCGTATATTCATAGACTTTTTGTACATCATCATAAATATCCTTACAAGGTTCTGCTACACCAGGTGAATAGGCTAAGCTTAAATCCTTTGCATTTCGAACAGGAACTTTAGATTTGGACTCTAACTTTCCTCTATGAATACTATGCATATGTAATGCTTCTTCTCTTAATGACATGTCATTTCACTCCTTAATGTACTACAAAGTTAGCGAAATATATAGCAAAAAACTACCTCTCTTACTGCCACGCAATGTACCTATTGTTTTATTAGCTACCGCTTCTTTCAATATGCTAATAGAACTCATCTCACAAACGACAGTAGATTGGTCTGACCAATGATACCTATACAATATAACATAATAGTGATAGAAGTAAAGAAGTATATCATTTTAAAACAACGTTTCTTTCACCCAATACCTTGGTCATCTGCTCTATACATTCTTCTGAAGGGTCTACCAAAAATTCTTCAGGTAGGCGAATTGTTCTTTGTTCCCTTTCATAATATATAAGTACCGCAGTTTCTCCAGGGAATGTTGATAATATATTTTTTATTTCTTGAACTTTCCCTTCAGCCATTTGTGTGTCTTCAAATCTCAAATAAAGAGACTTATTAGAAGATGACTTTATCATTTCATCCATTGTATAAACGGTTTTAATAATAATTTGTAGCTTTTCTAACCTTCTTTCACATTTCCCTTCTACGACCACGATACTGCCCTTGTGTAGAATATTACTATATTGTTTATAAACAGCCGGAAACGCAACCGCATCAACATCTCCTGAATCATCACTAAATGTATAAAATGACATTACTTCCCCTTTTTTTGTACGTATCACTCGATCATTTGTAATATATACACCTAATTTCACTAATTCATTTGATTTATTATCTGCAAGCTGATGAATTTTTTTCGTACGTATGGAGAAGAATAAATCTTCATACATAGTTGTTGGATATCTTGAGAGATAGAATCCAACAGCTTCTTTCTCCAGCTTTAACATTTGATCTTCGGATAATTCTGCAACTTGAGCATATTTTGGCTTGAGCATAAACTCCTCATGAAATAACTCAATTTGATCTTTGCTATCTGGTCTAACTAGTTCAGCATGCTCTAATGCAATATCTATACTAGCTAATATAGTAGCTCTGTTTTCTCCAAACTCATCAAAGCAACCTGCCATTACTAATGACTCTATCGTTTGTCTATTAATTTGCTTCGCGGAAGTTCGTATGCAAAAATCGAATAGATCACTAAACTTTTTTTGTTTTCGGCTACGAAAGATTTCTTTTAAAGCAGCTCCTCCAACATGGTGAATAGCAGCTAGTCCAAACCTAAGTCCATGTTTTTCAACTGAAAAACCAAAGAAGCTGTGATTTATGGATGGTGGTAATATTTTTATGCCTTGCTGCTTTGCTTCTCTAATATAGGAAGCGAGCTTATCATCCTTACTTATGACGCTTGTTAAGATTGATGCATAAAAATAGATTGGATAATTTGCTTTTAGATAAGCTAAATGATACGCAATCATGCTATATGCAACTGAGTGACTTCTATTAAATCCATAATTAGCAAAGCGAACTATTAAATCATAAATAGAATTTGCAACCGACACAGAGTATCCTTTGCTAACGCTGCCATTGACAAAGTGTTCCCTTTCTTCGTCTAATACATCCTTTTTCTTCTTTGATACTGCCCTTCTTAATAGATCCGCTTCACCTAACGAAAATCCTGCCATTACCGCAGCAATTTGCATAATTTGTTCTTGATACACAATCACACCGTACGTCTTAGCTAATATAGACTCTAAATCAGGATGCGGATATGAAATTGGAGACTTATTATGCTTCCTGTCAATATAAATCGGTATGTTATCCATTGGTCCAGGTCTATATAGTGCATTTACAGCAACAATATCCTCAAAGCTACTCGGCTTCAATCTTTTGAGCACCTGCCTCATGCCTTCGGATTCAAGCTGAAAAACACCTGTCGTTTGCCCTTGACTAAGGAGAGAGTATGTGACCTTATCATCCATTGGAGTTTGATCTAGGTTAATGTTATTCCCAGTCTTTCTTTCAACCATAGTTATAATATTTTCTATCAATGTAAGGTTACGTAAGCCTAAAAAATCCATCTTTAGTAGACCAATATCCTCTAAAATATCCATTGGATACTGTGTTAAATATACATCTGCATGACCTTCTTGAATGGGAATGATATTCGTTAATTGTCGATCACTTATAATTACACCCGCAGCATGAGTAGATGTATGTCGTGGTAAGCCTTCTATTGTTAACGCTATTTCATATATTCTTTTCGCCACATCGGTTTGTTGTATACGCTCCCTAAACTCAGAAGATTGACGATACGCCTCCTCAAGTGTGATTCCTTGCTTCATCGGTATTTTTTTAGCTAAAAAGTCCACTTCTTTTGGTGATGCCCCCACTACTCTTCCGACATCACGTAATGCTGCTCTTGCACCAAGCGTACCAAATGTAATGATTTGAGCGACATGTAATTGCCCGTACTTATTCTTTACATAATGGATCATCTCGTCACGACGGGTATCTGGAAAGTCAATATCTATATCAGGCATCGTAACCCTTTGTGGATTTAAAAACCTCTCAAACAACAACTGATGCTTTATTGGATCTATATTAGTTATGTATAAGACATATGCAACTAGCGAACCAGCGGCAGACCCTCTCCCTGGACCTGTTAGGATACCGTTATGTTGCGCATACTTCATAAAGTCCCAAACGATTAAAAAATAATCGCTAAATTTCATTCTATTTATAATTTCTAATTCATACATTAGGCGGTCATAATGTTCGTCTGACGGCTCTAAATAACGCTCCTTTAACCCTTTCAAACATAAAGAAGCTAAGTAATCATTCGACTGCTTGCCATCTGGAACAGGAAACCTTGGCAATTGCGTTGTACCAAGTGCTATCTCAACATTACATCTATTAGCTATTTCAACAGAATTTGCTACTGCGCTTGGGTAGCTATTAAAAAGTTCAAGCATCTCTTCTGGACTCTTTAAATAATACTCATTTGAAGGTAGTTTTGATAAATGATCGTCTGATAATTTTACCCCTTGTTTAATAGCTGTTAAGCAATCATAAGCAATAGCATCTTTCTTTTCTGTATAATGTACATCATTTGTTGCAACAACACTGAGATCAACATCTTTACTTAACGTTACTAGCTTTTCAGTTAATTCCCGATCATGTTGTCTATGTTGTTGAATTGAAAAGAAAAAGCAATTATTAGCAAAAAAACCTTTGTAGAAATTAGCACGTTCTCTTGCTTTTTCAACCTCATTATTAAGTAACAATTGTTCTATTTCACCATGACGACCAGGTGTAATTGCAATAAGATCTTGTCTATAATGGTGCAGCCATTTTAATGGAATACCGTCCTTCGCCTTTGTTAATACTGTACTACTAATTTTCATTAAGTTTTGATAGCCACTGTTATTTTTTGCGAGCAATACTAAGGGATAAGTACTAGGCTCATCTGAACTTTCATTTACAAGTACAGATACCGTAAGACCAATGATAGGTTTTATTGAGTGCTTTAAACATGTTTTATAAAAGGAAACAGCTCCGTACATGACATTTTCATCTGTTAATGCCAAAGCACTAAAGCCGTGACGTTTTGCTTTTATAACTAAACTTTCAATTGATGCTGCACTATTTAATAAGCTGTACGCACTTTTTATTTGAAGGTGAACAAAAGACATAGAAACCCCCACCTTATCATCATTACTTTTAGAGTTCATTTATAAATAACCCGAATTAAATGCACTTGTAGACTCAGGTTCATTTAAATACGTAGCTAACTTAGTCATCGAATGACAGAAGCTGTTGTTTCTTTTTTTGTTAACAGAATATAGAACTTCCATACAAGTACAGTTTTGTTCCTTGCTTCATTAAAATCCCTCTATTAATAATTATATTTGTTGTAACCAAGCTATACAAATCAAAAACATATTTCCTAATGTTTGTCCATATACATGTATCGAAAGGATGATGAGTATGGAATTAAAGGAAGCATTTATCCCAATGTTTATAAAAAGCTATTTTATAGCCTTCGGTGTTCTACTCGGCGGGGCTTTAATTGGTGGTTTAGGAGCATTTATATCTGGGCAACCACCCTTAACTGAAATGTTTCGTCTGTCAAACAGATTAAAGATATGGGCATTAGTTGCGGCAATTGGTGGAACATTTGATGCGATTTATAGCTTTGAGCGCGGCATATTTTCTGGAGAAACTCGTGATGTATTTAAACAAATTCTACTTATTGTTTCAGCTATGGGGGGCGCACAAACCGGGACGGAAATCATTCATTGGTTTACACAGGAACATATATCACGATGAGGATCCCGCCACATTTTCAATTGCCGAATTGGCAGCGTTTTTTTGCTGGGGTAGCTATTGGAGCCATTATTAGCTGGCTAGTTTTTTTATATATGTTTGGCGTTTTACAGGAAAAACAAGTTAGTATGATTGATCGTCAGCAAAAAGAAATTATCAAACTTAATAATGACATAAAAATTTGGCAGGATGATTATCGGGAGTTAAATGAAAAGAATAAAAAACAACTCACTTTACAAGAAATAATAATAGACATCACCGCACATGAAAAATTTAACTTAGATCAAAATAGCATCATTTTTATTCAGGAAGAGATAAGAAAAGAGCTAAGTTCTTTGCTTGCGAAAGATATTGAAACAGTTTATAAAAATAGTACTTTGTTAGAGAAATCAATTGAAAACAAACCATTTACAATTAATGAAAAATCATACCGAGTAAGAATAAAAAAGATTGGATATTTCACAACATTATATATTCATGGAACGATTGAAATCGTTAAATAAGCAAATAACAGGAATGAGTGAGATTCATTCCCGTTATTTTATTCAGCACAAACCTTTTCTAAATCTGCCAACACATCATTAATAGTATCCCAAGAATAAATTGATGCCCCTGCAGCGAGTGGGTGCCCCCCACCATTGTATTTCTTCGCTATCCCATTTATCACAGGCGTTTTCGAGCGTAGACGTACCCTAATTACATCTTCCTCTTCAACAAAAAACACCCAAGCTTTTATCCCTTTAATATGTCCGATTGTACTTACCAATTGAGAAGCTTCCATGGGAGTAACCTCAAATTCATCTAGCATTTCTTTCGTTATAATAACAGAAGCAGCACCATTTTCTGACACAGTAAGGTTTTGAAACACATAACCATTTAACTTTGCAACATTTAGTTTCGTTTCGTATAGCTTATTATAAAGATTATTAAGTGAAAAACCATATTCAATTAGTTCACTTGCATACTTAAAAGTTATTGGGTTCGTATTAGGAAACATAAACCTCCCAGTATCTCCTACAATACCAGCATATATTAACTCTGCTGCCTGTTTATTTAATACTAATCCTTCGTTTTTACCATATTTATAAAACTCATAAATCATTTCACTCGTTGAACTTGCACTTGTATCTACCCAAATAATATCACCATAAGGTGTTTCATTAGGGTGATGATCTATTTTAATTAGCTTCTTTCCTAAAGAATACCTCGTATCATCAATTCTTTCTTCATTTGCAGTATCACATACTATGACGAGAGCATCATTATATGTCTTATCCGTGATGTCATCTAATCTACTTAAAAAGTTCAAAGACTTTTCCTCATTACCTACTGAATATACTTTTTTTTCTGGAAAAGACGCTCTAATGATTTCTGACAACCCACATTGGGAACCGTATGCATCAGGATCAGGGCGAACATGCCTATGAACTATAATTATGTCGAACTGTTTTATTGCTTGCAGTATTTTATCTTTCATTAGTATCTCCTAACATTCAATGGTTTTCTTTATCATAACATGAAAGGGCTTAGCATAGTTAGTTGTAGCTTTTTAGGCTATTAATCGCTAAAATAATAATGGACAAACATGATGGAGGTTTAACTGCATGCCTGTATTCGTTATATTTATCGTTTTATCTATTTCATTTTATTTATTTTATAAAATAAAATACTTCAGAACAAAAAGGCCGATTGAACGTCAGTGGATATCTGCAAAATCCAGTATTGCACTTGGTACCTTCGTTTTATTATTTGCAATTAACCAACTAATATTATTCCCAACAACGATTACATTCATTGTTGGTACGATATTGATATTGTTTGGTGGAGGTAGTATATGGGCAGGGTATCGAGCGTATAAATATTTTTTACCACTAGCGATTAAAGAAGCTGAAGAACTTAAATAAAGGATGAAAGCGGAGATAGCATATCTCCGCTTTCGTTTAATACTTGGGCATTACTATATAACCTTTCAAATTTAATGTAAGGTGTTTATATTTAGTAGAATTCGGTCGTCATAAATATTCTTTCAAACTTCTAACCTCTTCTGCCTTATTACTTCAACAATAAGGTAAAGCACTTATACTTATTTATGACCGGTCAATAAGTTGACACATCATTAAAGCTTTTCCAACAACTACCCCTTCGTTGTATACTTCTACATCTACTTTCCCGAATTTACGACCAACTTCTAAAACCTTTGGACGTATTTCAATCATACTCTCTATTTGTACAGGTTTGATGAAATAGATTGTAATGTTTTCTACAACTATATCTCCTTTTTTAAAAGAACGAAGAACTCTATTAGCAGCTTCCGTTACGATTGTCGTAAATACACCGTAAGAGATTGTTCCAAGATGGTTTGTCATTTGCGGTGTCACTTCACACCGATACAGTTCACTTTCTTTTGAACTAGTAGATATGTTTACAAAATGACTCGTCACTAAATCATCAATCGTCTCCCCGATCTGAGGTTGTCGTTGAATCATTTGTAATGCTTTTAACACATCTTGCCGACTAATTATACCTTGAAGCTTATTTGATTGATTCACAACAGGGAGCATTTCAATCCCTTCCCAAACCATCATATGAGAACATGATGCTACTGACGTTTTTCCACTTACGTTCAATGGATTTTTCGTCATTATTTTCTCGATCACCGTGTCATTGTTACTTCCCATAATGTCTTTGGCGGTAACCATGCCTTGAATTTTCAATTGTTCATCAACTACTGGGTATCGACTATGTTTCGTCTCAGTATTATATTCATACCATTTTGAAACCGGATCATCCACCTTTAAATAAATGGTATTTTCGATAGGAGTCAATATATCTTCAACTAACACAATTTCTTTTTTAATTAATTGATCATATATGGCTCGATTGATCATTGTTGCAACAGTAAACGTATCGTAACTACTAGAAATGATCGGCAATTGTAGTTCATCTGCTAGCTTTTTCACATAATCATCAGTATCGAAGCCACCTGTAATTAATACAGCTGCTCCCGCCTCTAATGCAAGTTCATGCGCTTTCGTCCGGTTTCCAACTATTAATAGATTTCCTGCCCCAGTATATCGCATCATGGCTTCTAGCTTCATTGCTCCGATGACCATTTTGTTCAATGTTTTATGTAAGCCTTCTCTTCCACCTAAAACTTGCCCATCTACAATATTTACAACTTCAGCATATGTAAGCTTTTCAAAATTTTCTTTTTTCTTACGTTCAATTCTAATTGTTCCGACACGTTCAATCGTACTCACATAGCCTTTATTTTCTGCATCCTTTATTGCACGGTACGCTGTTCCCTCACTTACACTCATATCTTTTGCAATTTGGCGAACTGAAATTTTTTCCCCTACCGGTAAGCTATCAATGTATTGTAAAATTTGTTCATGTTTTGTAGCCAATTTATTCACCCTTTTTCTCGGTTTCATTGATGGTAGCAGCTAGAAGCTTGTAACAATCCCACTTTAACACCACCAAATATGAACACCCCTTGGATTATCAAACCCTATTTTTCTTTATTATAAAGGTGTGAGCAAATTGATTCAATGAAGCTATTGGTACTGTTTTACTTTTTTTACTTGATTTTTAGATAATCTAGTCTTTTGGGTGGGTTTGTTCTTTGGCAAATACAACAATGCCACTAAATTCCCACCTATAACAATGATCCCAAAGCTAATCCAAACGAGCGAATAAACACCATGCAAGGTATCTGTTGTAAAAGACAAAGAAGGTACTGCAATATATATGATCGCACTACTAATAAGAAGGCAAAGGAGCAATCTATTTTTCATTTGTTTCAATCCTTTCAAATAGAGTTTGTACTAATTAATATGCACCTTATGCCCTAAAAAGAAGTAGCAGTGATCGAGTGGATACATAAAATAGATAAATTCCTCTCATTTACAAAAGGAAAAGGCTCTTTCATATCTACTATTTTCACATGGGGAACAAGTTACCAACGTAAAACATCTATGGGTTGTTAGTTTATTAAATCGTCTATTGCTTCAACATATTGTTGTGCCCAGTTAGAAAATGATAGATCATGCTTCCATGTAACCATTCCCATAGCTTTAGCACATCCCCAATCTAGTACGTTTTGTTGGAGCATGTGAACTTTTATTCGTTGTTGATAAGATTCTTTTTCCTCTTCATTATGTAGGTATACAGACAATAAATGTCGTGCAATTTCCTGTTCGCCATTATCAATATACCGTATGAGCATCTTTATTAAGTCTGATTGGGTCTCCAAAATAGGAGTTCGTGAAATCAAATAAACCACTAATACTCCACCCTCTATCATTTGTTTGTAACAAAAAGTTTTCTGGTTTAAAGTCACCCATAACGACTGCGGGTGAAGTGATCCTATCAAAGTATTCTTTTGCACTCTTTAAAAATTCATCTACCCACGATATGTCTTCAGTAGTTATAGTTGAGCACTTTTTTGCATCATTCAACCAGTAAATAATTCTGTCATATAGCCATATTCTGTATGTACCCTCAAAAGCGCGTAAGCTGAAATCTTTCGTATATAACTCACCAAAGGCATTCACTTTCCAACTATGTAGTGCAGTAAGCGTTTCGGCTATCACTTCAGCAATTTTAAATTTATCCTCAAAAAACAGCTTACTACTAACTTCCCCTAAATGTTTACCTGGAAGTAATGGCATGATCGCATACTTCCAACCAAATATATCTTCATTATCATCAACAAGATATGGTGTAGGAACAGCTATGCCTGTTCGATCACGTATATTTTCTACAAAAAACTTCTCTTCAGTAAACTGCCCTGAAAAAAGCGGATTTCCCTTGATGACAAACCTTCCTTCAGTAGACGTAACAAGTAAGGTTTGTCCCATAACACCATTTGCTGTTTTTTCTGAAGAGACAAATTTTCCTAAGTCAAATCTATAAAGCATAGACTGTAACTGTGTATCAGTAATATGCCCCAATTTTTTCGAAGCAAAAATAATTTCAGTAGTCAATCTTATCCCCCTAAATACTACTTTTTTTGCGTTTCAATGACTGTTTTCGCATTAATTGTTGCTTTTCGTTCTAGGATATAAGGGCTTCTTTTCTTTTTTAAAACCTCAATTTTTATGAACTAAACAACAAGTTTTCGAAAAAGAGTCTTTGGTTGTTATTAGATGAAACTAGCCTTATTTTTGCTATTCGCAACATGATTTACGAAAAAGATTTTTCCCTGATATATAATATTCTTTATGATTTAGACATTTCCTTTGCAAATAAAAAAAGCTTGTTTTGATCGCTTTCAAAACAAACTCTTTATAAATATTCAATGTATAAACCATTATTCAAATGGTTAATTTATTTTGTTCATTAACAGTTATTTAATCTAGACGTGAATGCCTTCGCCTACCTGTAATACTTTTCCATTACCTTTTAATTGGCTAACAAATTGTTCGGCATTTTGTTCAATCACTGGGAATGTATTGAAATGAATTGGCACAACGAGCTTTGCCTGCAACCATTCCGCAGCAACAAGTGCATCAGTAGGACCCATCGTGAAATTATCTCCAATCGGAATAAATGCAACATCTATATTGTTCAACTCACCAATCATTTTCATGTCAGAAAAAAGCGCGGTATCTCCTGCATGGTAAATGGTTTTACCCTCTGAGCTAAAGAGTATACCACTAGGCATACCAGTATAAATAATTTCTTTCTTCTCTTCATCTATGTAGCTAGAGCCGTGAAATGCTTGTGTTAGCTTGACAGTACCAAAATCAAAGTCAAAAGACCCACCAATATGCATACCGTGAACCTTTGCACCTTGCCAGCTTAGGAAAGTAGCTAATTCGTATGGAGCAATAACAAGTGCATCATTTTTTTTAGCTAATTGAACAGTATCACCAACATGATCCTTATGTCCATGTGTTATTAAAATCACATCTACTTGTAAATCTGACACTTGTAAATCTGTTAAATTGTTTCCATTAATAAATGGATCGATGATCAATTTTTTACCTTTCGTTTCTATCACAACAACTGAATGGCCATGATACGATACTTGCACAAAAATCCCTCCTTTTTTTATATGTATGGAAATCTCCTTACACTCATGAGTATAATCCTATGGGCGTTATTTTCAAACTATTTTTCGTTGATAATCATAATTAACTGTTTACATTCTCACCTTTCCCTGCTAGGCTCAAGATTAATAAGATATTCAAAAGGGATGGTGTTGTAAAATGAATCAACGTCTTAAACTACTCTCAGAGTGGCTAACGGAGCAAGATATCTCTATGTGCTTTGTTACTAACCCGTCAAATGTCTTCTATTATAGCGGTTTCTTGAGTGACCCTCATGAAAGATTATTAGCGTTACTTGTATTTCAGCAAGAAGAACCTATTCTAGTGTGTCCACAAATGGAAACACAGCAAGTAAAAGACGCAGGTTGGACATATGAAATTATAGGATATAACGATACCGACAATCCGTGGGAATTTATAGCTACTGCCATAGCCAAAAGAAAAATAAACATCCATTCACTTGCAGTAGAAAAAGACCACCTGAATGTTAGCCGTCTAGAATTACTTCAGAGGTTATACCCAAATGCTTCGTTTATTCGTGCAGAAGAAAAATTAAATACGCTTAGAATGTTAAAGGATAGCAAAGAGATTGACATTTTGCGACAGGCTGCAGAACTAGCTGATTACGGCATTGAAGTTGGAGTTTCCGAGATTAAAGAGGGTAAAACAGAGATGGAGATTCTGGCTACTATTGAATATGAACTCAAGAAAAAAGGGATTCAACAAATGTCTTTCCAAACAATGGTATTAACAGGAAAGAAAACAGCTTCTCCTCATGGAAACCCAAGTACCGAAAAAATCCAGCAAGGAGATTTTATTTTGTTTGACTTAGGTGTTGTTGTTGATGGCTATTGCTCAGATATAACAAGAACAGTAGCATTAGGTAACATAAGTGACCAGCAACAGCAGATTTATGAAACAGTTTTAAAAGCAGAATTAGCTGCACTTGAGGCTAGCAAACCTGGGGTTGAAGTTGGAAAAGTAGACAAGACTGCCCGTGATATTATTACTAGTGCGGGATATGGTAAATACTTTACTCATAGAATTGGACACGGACTCGGAATTGAGGTACATGAGTATCCTTCAATGAGTGCAACAAACAACATGCTATTACAACCGGGGATGGTATATACTATTGAACCTGGAATTTACATACCTGAAATAGGTGGGGTTAGAATTGAAGACGATGTCGTGATTACTGAAAACGGCATAGAAACCCTAACAAAATTTCCTAAAGAATTAACAATTATATAGAAAAGCGGAAGGCGCCTGGTTATCGGCGACAAGCATAAGACAAGACGGCTAAAGGTTGCTTTTTAACCTTCTTGACGGATTGACTTATGACCTCGAGCCGATGGCGCCTGAAGC